>JBBRGW010000346.1:0-4917 GCA_038223525.1 Pirellulales bacterium | reverse complement strand
AATTTGAATTTAGGTCGCACTTTCGCGTTCAACGCCCAGCAAGAGACGCGAATCGCGAATCTGAAAGCGGAGGATGTTCGCGAGGCCTTCAAGAAGTTCATCGATCCGAAGAAGCTCGTCATCATCCGAGCTGGCGATTTTAAGTAAGCTGTGTGAAAAGCGTTCGGGATTCCAATCAATACCGCAGGCTTGCCCTGCGGACCGTTCTGCTTTGAAGCAAATTGTAAAACGCAGCCCCATTACAAACCATTCCGTTGCAGTGCGTCTGCGCGTGAAATCCGCTCCGACTGCCCACTTGGGCAATCCAACGTTTAACTTCAAAGGTAGTTTCCATGCTGCATTCCTCTCGTGCTGCTAGCGTTAGTTCGCTTTTGTCTTGTTTCCTATTGAGCTTCATCGTTGGATGCGGATCCTCCTCATCGAGCTCATCCGACGTTGGTTCTTCCAGAGCAAAGGATAAATCCACTCGATTGCGGATCGCGGTGATCCCTAAAGGGACGAGCCATCAGTTTTGGCGTTCGGTACATGCCGGGGCTGAGGCCGCGGCAAAGGAACTCGGCGATGTAGATGTGCTTTGGAAGGGACCGGAAACCGAGGCAGACACATCGGGTCAAATCGCCGTAGTCAAGAACTTCATCACCAACCGAGTCGATGGAATTGTCTTGGCCCCGAATCATTCTCAGTCCTTGATGGATGTGGTCTCGGAAGCGAACGCCGAAAACATCCCTGTTGTGATCTTTGATAGCGGGTTGGGCAAAGGTCCGAAAATCGTGAGCTATGTGGCGACAGACAACCACCGTGGCGGTGTATTGGCAGGTAAATGCCTTGCCGATGCGATCGGACACAAAGGCAAAGTGATCCTGCTGCGATACAATCCGGGGAGCGAAAGCACGGAACAACGTGAAGTCGGATTCTTGGAGGCAATGGCCGAAGAGAAGGGGATCGAAGTCCTTTCTTCTGACCAATACGCAGGCACCAAAACGGAAGAAGCGCTCGCCAAAGCGACGCAGTTATTGAACAAGTATCGAGATCAGGTGAACGGTATCTTTGCCGTCTGCGAGCCCAACTGCAATGGCGTCCTCGAAGCGCTCTCACAGACGGGGCTCGCGAGCAAAGTCAAATTCGTTGCATTTGATCCGAGCGATACACTCATTCGAGGCATGAGCGAAAACAAAGTTGCCGGCATCCTTTTGCAAGATCCATTCGAAATGGGTAGGCAATCGGTTTTGGCCTTATCGAAGCACATTCGCAAAGACGCTGTTGAACCTGTGATCTCGACCGGCGAATACGTTGCAACATCCGAGAACCAATCCAAGCCACCGTACGATCGCTTGTTGCGGCCCGAACAACATGGCCAATAAACAGCGTAAGCAGTGAACAGCATGGGAAATAACCAAGAGCGTTTTCCACTGCTGGTCATGGATAAGATTGCGAAGCGTTTTGGGGCCACCCAAGCGCTTCGCAACGTGACCTTGGAAGCCTACGGTGGCGAGACGCTTGCCCTGATCGGCGAAAACGGAGCGGGCAAAAGCACGTTGATGAAAGTGCTCGCAGGCGCGCATGCACCCGATTCTGGAACGCTCCAGCTCAACGGCCGGCCATTCCAGCCAACTCGGCCACTCGATGCCAGACGCGCCGGGGTCGCGATGATCTACCAGGAACTTAACCTGGCTCGTGATTTGTCGATCGAGGACAACATCATGTTGGGCTGCGAGAGAAGTCGATTCGGGCTGGTGCGAAGCCGCGAACAACGCGAAAAAGTGCGAGGTGCTTTAGCCATGTTGGGCCACGCCGATTTGAGCCCGCAACGCCGTGTCGGCTCGCTCTCTATCGGCGTTCAGCAAGTGGTCGAAATCGCGCGTGCACTCGTTTCCGAAGCTCGGGTGATGATCTTTGACGAGCCGACAAGCTCGCTTTCGCGGCACGATGCCCAACATTTGTTTTCGATCATCAAGCGATTGCAGGCCCAAGGGATGGCCATCATTTACATTAGCCATTTCCTAGAAGAAATCCGGGAGATCGCGACTCGGTATGTGGTGCTGCGCGATGGTGAAACCGCCGGGACTGGCTCGTTGGCTGGAGCGACCGATGAACAAATTGTTTCCCTGATGATTGGTCGTAGCGTTGAGAATCTCTTCCCGACAGTCCACCACACACTGGGTGAATCAGCGATAAAGGTCGATCGTTTGCAGGGATCAAAGATGCCGATCGATGTGAGCTTCGAGCTGCGTCGCGGTGAAATCCTCGGGCTATTCGGTTTGATCGGAGCTGGGAGAACCGAGACGTTGCGTTGTCTATTTGGACTCGATCGTGCAAAGCGAGGACAGGTCCAATTGATGAGCGTGAATAGCCGTTTCCCCAGATCGTCCCCCAAAGCCCGCATCGCAGCCGGATTCGGACTGGTTTCCGAAGATAGAAAAGGAGAGGGTTTGGCGCAAAAACTATCGATCGCTGACAACCTAAGCCTTTCCGCGATCAAGCGGTACAGCTACGGCGGCTTGCTCCGACTTAAGAAGCGGCGTACCGAGGTGGCGAAATGGATGAAACGGTTTTCGATCAAAGCCCATAGTCCCGAACAGACTATCGGACAACTCTCCGGCGGTAACCAGCAAAAGGTTGCGATCGCACGTGTGTTGCATCAGAATGCGAGTATCTTGTTGCTGGATGAACCGACGCGAGGGATTGATGTCGGAACCAAGGCAGAGATTTATCGATTGATCGGAGAGCTTGCGGCAGAGGGCAAGAGCATTATCTTCGTCAGTTCGTATTTGCCCGAATTGCTTGCCGTTTGCGATACCGTTGGAGTTATGTCGCGCGGTAAGCTTCGGGAAGTGCGTCGAGCAACCGCTTGGACCGAAAGTGAAGTCCTGTCGGTTGCCATTGTCTCGGACAACACGCTCGGACAACACGAGTGATCAAGAAATAGAAAAGAAGGCGACGTGAGTTCAACTACAATTGAAAACAATCCAAAGAATATCGGCAAGCAATCCAATTTGCGAATTTGGATGGAACGACTTGGGCCGCTATTGGCTTTAGTGCTTGTCACTTTGGGGTTCGCCATCGCAGACCAAGTTTGGGGGCAAGGTCGATTCATCGAGATTCGCAACGCGAGGGTCATCTTGGTCTTTACGGCGCCCGTTGCCGTCGCGGCCTTAGGCATGACGCTCATTATTATGACTGGTGGAATCGATTTGTCCGCCGGGACGGCCAGTATGCTTTGCGCGACGGTGCTTGCTTGCACGCTCAACGCGGACTTCCCTGTGACGCTCGCGGTGCTTGCTTCGATTGGGACCGGTGCCGTTTGCGGAGCGCTCAATGGGCTATTTATCGGAGTCCTTCGTATCCCACCGTTTATAGTCACACTCGGCTCGATGACGATCTATTTAGGGATCGCAAAGCACTTGGCGAACAGCTCCACCGTCTTTGTAGACCGTCAGAGAATTCCAGAGTGGATGTCGACGTTTACGTCGACTGCACCACCGCATTGGATTGGTTGGTTCCCCAACATACCAAGCGGGGTTTGGTTTGCATTGTTCATTTCGGTATTGGTTGCCATCCTATTGTCGCTCACGGTTTTCGGAAGGCACGTACTGGCTGTGGGATCCAACGAAGCGACCGCGCGATTGTGCGGCGTGAGCGTGTTTCAAACCAAGCTGCTGGTCTATGCGCTAGCGGGGATGCTTTTTGGAATTGCTGGACTTTATTCTTTTTCGCTGTTGCGAATGGCAAACCCAGGCGAGGGCATCGGCAAAGAACTAAAATTCATCGCAGCGGTAGTGATCGGCGGTGGCAGTTTGAGTGGCGGACGAGGCTCGGTCTTAGGAACCTTGGCTGGCGCGACGATCATGGGGGTCATTTCAAGTGGCTGTGACCAACTTGGGGTTGCCAACGCAACACAAGACATCATGATCGGAGTCATTATTATCGCAGCCGTTTCCATTGATCAGTTCCGAAGCCGCAAACAAGACTAGCACATCATCAGTACAAAGGAACATACCGATGCAATCCAACAACGCAGCCGACAACACAGCCGATAGCCACCCATTGGTCAGTTTGGACGAGTGGGAGGACGATTTGCTGAAACGCTATCCTGAGCCGAGCACGGTCGCTGCGGCAAAGTTCCGTGACTATGCCAAGGAAGCGAGGCCGAGCGTCAAGGAGTTCTATCGCTTGAACCATCAATACCAAACGGTCGACTTTGTAAGAAGCAAACGAGAGCAGTACCTCTCACTCAGCAAACGGCGAATGAGCATTTGGGAGGCGATGGAGTATCTCAATACGCTGATCGATGACAGCGATCCTGACATCGACCTACCTCAAATCGAACACCTATTGCAAACCGCCGAAGCGATTCGCAAGGCGGGTAGACCGCGATGGTACATCCTCACTGGCCTCATCCACGATTTGGGCAAGATTCTGTGCTTATGGGATGAGCCGCAATGGGCGGTGGTTGGCGATACGTTTCCGGTAGGCTGCAAGTACTCCGATAGGATCGTCTTTTACGATGCCTTTCAAGCGAACCCAGATGTACATAGCGACCTTTATCAATCCGAGTTAGGCATCTATCAATCGGGTTGTGGGCTCGACAAAGTCATGTTGTCATGGGGGCACGACGAGTATTTGTACCATGTCGTTAAAGACTACTTGCCACTGCCAGGCTTGTACATGATTCGGTATCACTCTTGTTATCCCATCCATCGCGAAAAGGCGTATCAGTTGCTCCTTAACGATCAAGATCGCGAGATGTTTGCTTGGGTAAATGATTTCAATCAATACGATTTGTACACCAAGCGGGATGAGCGCATGGATGTAGCCTCGCTTAAACCTTTTTACGAGGAATTGATCGCAGAGTATTTCCCTCCTCAACTTCGATGGTAGCGCAAGAAACCAACCGCTCCCCAGTTGGTCACTCTTGCC
>JBBRGW010000345.1:0-4947 GCA_038223525.1 Pirellulales bacterium | reverse complement strand
GAGCCGCATGGAGGAGGTGATAATCAATAAGTTCACCGGCATCCACGATCCCGTTGATGATTTCTAGTCCCGCAGCGACACCTTGGCACATCGCTACCGCAACGGCTCGGTTCAGCTCGACGATTGGCGATGGATTTAGTTCGTAGAGAGCTCCATACAATGCAACAATTTGCGTCCAGTCGGTTGAACTCGCAGAAACCGCATTGGAGTGCACAGCAGCGATTGCCGCTTGGAGTGTATACGAGCCGAATCTGCGCGATGAGAGTGAGCGTTCGACCAATCGCTCACCTTCCTCAATCATCCCCTTGTCCCAAAGCGAACGGTCTTGATCTTCAAGCAGGATGAGGTTCCCTTGCTCCGTCGCTCTCGCCTTGCGTCGACTTTCTTGAAGCAACATCAGTGCCAACAGACCGATCACCTCTGGGGCTGGCGATAAGACTATCAGAAATCGGCCGAGTCGGATCGCTTCTGCGGATAAGTCTTCGCGTGTGATAGACTCACCCGACGTTGCCGAGTAGCCTTCGTTGAAGATCAAATAGATGACTGCGAGCACCGACTCGAGACGTTCTTGCAAATCCTCAGCACCGGGAATTGCGAAGGGAATTCTCGCTTCGCGAATCTTTGCCTTCCCCCGCACAATCCGCTGCGCCATCGTCGATGGCGACATAAGAAATGCGCTCGCAACCTCCTCAGTCGACAGCCCGCAGACCTCTCTCAATGTCAACGGCACTTGAACTTTCGGATCGATCGCCGGATGGCAACAGGTAAAGATCAGCCTCAGCCGATCATCTTTAATCTCTTCGCTTGCTTTATGGGCGTTGGAGTCTGCGACCTCATCAAAGTAGTGCGCAATCTCAGGTGTCAATTCATCAAACCGACCTCGACGCCTGAGCGCATCGATAGCCTTGAACCGCCCGGTAGAAACGAGCCAAGCGCGGGGGTTGGAAGGCACCCCTATTCGCTCCCATTGACTGAACGCAGCCGCAAACGCTTCTTGCATTGCCTCCTCGGCTAGATCGAAGTCTCGCAACAATCGAACGAGCGTCGCGAAAATTCGCCGCGAGTCGGAGCGGTAGATCGCTTCAATTTCTTGACCGATATTTTCGTAGATTGGATCGCTATGCATGAGCTCATTTTCGAGCAAAGAATGTTAAGGTGAGCGGCTAACGACTCATACGACCCCAGTACCGCAGTGCGTGCAACCGCTGCCAGCACCCTTCGGTTCAATTCCCTCCGGATCAATTCCCTCCGGATGAACTCAAGGTGCTCTTTTGCGAAGCTTGCGTTGTAAAGAACGGCGATGGATACCCAGTCGGCGAGCCGCCTCGGAGATATTGTTGCTGCAATCGGCAAGGATACGATGGATGTGCTCCCATTCGGCTTGGGCGAGCGTCGGAACCGGGATCTCTTCGTCATTCTCTACGATTTGCACTTCAGATCCACCTCTTTTGAAAGCGCTCAGGATGTCATCTGCATCTGCCGGCTTGGGCAAAAAATTGACCGCTCCCAATCGTATGGCATCGATCGCCGTTGCGATGCTACCGAAACCAGACAAAATGAGTACTTGAACATCCTCGCGAATCGCTTTCAAGTCAGCGATGACAGTTAGACCGGTTCGCCCTGGCATCCTCAAGTCGACCACTGCCAAATCGGTTGGATCCGCTTTAAATACCTCGACGGCTTCGTCGCATGTGCCAGCCACAAGAACCCGGAAGCCGCGTTCTTGAAACGCTTCCGCAAGTCGATCTCGCAGAACGAAACTGTCGTCTACCAGAAGAATGCTCTGAAAATCCCTTTCCGAAGAGTCTGGCATTTCTGGAACAATAACGGAATCGGTTTGCATCAGGTTCGAGCTCCAAAGCGTATACAAAATCTTCGTTACCGGGCAGCTCGTACTGCTCCGTACAAGATCAGGCCATTGCTAATTGAATCTTCTCGAGCAACTTCTTAGTGGCCATAATGCCATCTTCTTCGCTCAACTTCGATCCTTCGTATTCGATCCCAACCCAACTATGGTAGTTGGCAGCCAACACGATCTTCATCATCTTCATGAAGTCGACTTTAGTCTCATTCCCCTCGGCGTCGAAATCGTAGCTCTTGGCGCTTACCGCTTTGGCCATCGGCATCATGTCCGTTACCCCTTGATAGCGATCGTAATCATAAAAATTGCCGAAGTCGGGAAGCGTTCCGCAATTGGCCATCCCGGTCAATCGAATGGTTTCGGAAAGCCACTTACCGTTCGAGCTCAATCCGCCGTGGTTCTCTACGATCACGTTCATGTTGAGCGGCTTGGCGTACTCAGAAAGCCGACGCAAACCATCCGCGGCAAGTTTCTTACCTTCTTCGTACTCCGCCTTGGTTCCTGCATTGACACGTATCGAATGGCAGCCAAGGTACTTCGCAGCATCGACCCACTTGTAGTGATTCTCAACTGCCTTCGTCCGCTTCATTTCATCCGTGTCTCCAAGCTCACCCTCGCCATCCACCATGATCAACACATTCGTAACGCCGAGATCGCCTGTCCGCTTCTTCATTTCCGCCAGATAGGTTTCGTCTTTTGCTTTGTCCTTGAAGAACTGATTCACATACTCGACTGCGTCGATACCAAATTTTTCTTTGGCAACTTTTGCAAAGTCTAAATTGTCTAGTTTCTTTTGATTGAGTGTCTTGTGAAGAGACCATTGGGCCAACGAAATTTTGAACGGTTTTGCCTTTTCTCCTTGAGCGAATGCGGACAACTTTGGCATCGCCAAAATTGCACCAACGCCAGCCGTAGCGTTCAAAATGAAATCACGACGAAAAGTTTGATTAATCATAGATCGGTAGCGTTCTGGTTGGATAAAGGGATGGGCTTGGAAATAAGCAGTTCCTGGCTGACCTATTGTATTTTGGCCCAGGTTTGTGAGCAAGCAACGAAATTGCAACATCGCCACCAAAGAATTTCTCTTTTGCACCCACCTTTCGACCTCTTCGAAAAAGTCGAGACACAGCAACTCTATTCCACTCCGACTACCCAATAGGCTATAATTCTGCGATCTATTAACCAACCATAAGGTCTCGGCTTTGCCTGGCCTGACTGAAACTACTACCCTCCGAACATGGCAACACCAATGCGACTGACTGCAAAGCGACTTCTTCTCATCCCGATTATCTCCTTTGGTTGTTTAGGGGCCAACTGGGCTTTGTCCGATGACTTTGACCCAACCGCCGTTGCCAAAGCCGGTATTGCTAAAATGAAGGTCGGGGCAACGGACTGGCCTCAATGGGGCGGCTCACCAGAACGAAACAACGTTCCTCCCTCAGGGCCGTTGCCGTCAAAGTTCAATACGAAGACAGGTGAGAATATTCGATGGTCGATGCCGCTCGGGTCGGAAACGTACGGCAATCCTGTTGTCGCTAACGGGAAAGTCTACGTCGGTACCAACAACGGTAATGGCTACATCAAACGCTATCCCAATTCTGTTGACTTGGGTGTCTTGCTCTGCTTCGACGAAAAAGATGGCAAGATGCTTTGGCAGCACAGCAGCGAAAAACTTCCAACCGGTCGAGTTCACGATTGGCCCAATCAAGGTATCTGCTGTGCACCCATGATCGAGGGAGATCGACTTTGGTACGTTACCAGCCGAGGCGAAGTCGTATGCCTCGACACGGACGGTTTCGCTGACAACGAAAACGACGGGCCATTCAACAAAGAGCCAAACGAAAACAAAGACGAAGCGGACGTCGTTTGGAAACTCGATATGATGGCCGAGCTAAACGTGTCGCAACACAACATGTGCAGCTGCTCTGTTACCGCTGTGGGGGACTATTTGTACGTCAATACCGCAAACGGCGTTGACGATGGTCACTTGACCGTCCCCGAAGAAAAAGCACCGAGCTTTATCTGCGTGAACAAGAATACCGGAGCCGTACAATGGACCGACAATTCGCCGCTCGGAAACGTACTGCACGGTCAATGGTCTTCACCTGCTGCTGCTACGCTGGGCGGTGTAAACCAAGTGATCTTCGGTGGCGGCGATGGATGGCTCTATAGCTTCGACCAAAAAGGAGAAGGCAGCCAATCCAAACTTCTATGGAAGTTTGATTGCAATCCAAAGGACTCGGTCTATCGACTCAACGGTGCGACTCGCAATCACATCATTGCGACTCCAGTCATCTACGACGGATTGGTTTACGTGGCGGTCGGCGAAGACCCAGAACACGGCGAAGGGGGTGGGCATCTTTGGTGTATCGATCCGAGCAAACGGGGGGATGTCAGCCCAACGCAAGTTTTCAATTCCAAAGACATGACCAAACCCATCGCTCCAAAACGCAAACAAGCAATGGTCGCAGCCGAGGGTGACGTTGAGCGAGACAATCCCAACTCGGCCGCTGTTTGGCATTACGTTGGAAATGACCCGAAGAATTTCGAAACCACCATGCACCGCACCTGCGGCACCGTCGCGATCAAGAACAACCTATTGTACGTCGCAGACTTCTCCGGCGTCTTGCATTGCCTAAATGCCAAAACCGGAGTGGCTCATTGGACCCACGACATGCTCGCTGCTTCATGGGCGTCGCCACTGATCGCAGACGATAAAGTTTTCATCGGGGACGAAGATGGAGACATTACTATCCTCAAGTTGGAAGTAGCCGATGCGATCCCCATGATCAGCGAAATCAATTTGGGTTCAGCTCTATACACAACTCCGATTGCTGCAAACGATACAATCTATATTGCCAACCGAAATCGTATTTTTGCAATCCAACTGGGCAAGCAAAGCGAACCGGCAAAGTAGCTTCGAGTCGACCCCCATGGCCTTTGAGGCCGTCTCGCTTTTGGAGCTTTGTTTTTACTGGCCCCCGACGAGCTTGTCTCGTCGGAGCCTACGGTTCTTAGCTAGAACGCACATCCCCCAGGAACGTCAGCCCCCCTCCGCACCTAGCCCAACGCCAAAAGCGTTGGGC
>JBBRGW010000344.1:0-4947 GCA_038223525.1 Pirellulales bacterium | reverse complement strand
CGGCGCTCGATGGGACTATTCATGTTAGCTCTCGTTAATGATCTACTAAAAAATTGGGATAGCAATAAGTAGCTCTGCAGAAGTTTCTTCGTTTAATTCACGTAGCAGCGTCTCTCCGAGACGCTGATTTTTGCGAGTCTCGGAGAGACTCGCCTACGTGTTTTGCCCACTTACTTGTGCAGAGCTGCTTAGCATCCCATAACGCGATAGTAATTGCGATACATGCGGTGGGCTACAGGACTTTAATTTTCGATGAAGAGCCCGGATTCGCGGCGGCAAAAGCAGGTCACTCTCGCCGAGAGTGACCGATTGGGTTTAGTAGCCCGATGGCTTACTTTCGTGTTACCGACTTTGCTAAAATCCACCACGCTTGCGGTGACCAAGGCTTAAGTGCGAGATGTTTAACGGCTGGACGCATCGCAGCCTGTGAATCGCCGCTTTCCAAATAGTCTGCAGCCCAGCGGCGATAGGTCCTCGCTCGCCACCAGCGTAGAGCCTTAGGGCCTAACAACTTGCTGGACTTCTCCACCACACGAAGCATGTTGCCACAATCCCGGTCGATGTTTGTTCTCGAAAGCGAACCGGATACCAGTACCAGAGTCGTTGTCGGCTCACTCAAAAAATAGATCGGAACACTGGTAGCAAGTCGAACCCAAAGTTCGCGATCTTCCGCCGGTTCATAGCCTCTCTGAAACGGATCCAAACCTAACGCGGAACGCTCTACCACGACCGAACTGGTGATCAAACAACAGGCCGTATCGAATGCATCTGGCCCATCCAACTCGAGCACTTCATCGAACCTTGGGGAGCGACCGATGCGACGCGACAAAACGCTTCGTGCTTCACCACCAGATTGCTCAGCCATGCAAAGACTAGCGCAGAGGCCGACGCGAGACTCCCGTTGAAAAACAGCCGACTGCAACTCTAACTTGTTTTCCTCCCAGTAGTCATCTGCATCCAAAAACGCGACATGCGATCCTGTCGCTCGCGCAATCCCCGTATTCCTGGCTGCGGCAGCGCCCCGATTGACTTGACGAATCCAAGTGACCTTGTTTGAGAAATCGGACTGGAGCTGCGAGAGGTCGTCCGAACTACCATCGTCAACCACGATGACTTCGTAAGCTGACTCGGTTTGAGCAAAGACACCATTGAGCGCCCGTCTCAGTGTACCAGCCGCGTTATATGCAGGTATAACAACGCTTATCTTAGGTTTTTGCACAAGTTCGCCAGTCAGTCAGTCGCGTGCCATGTTCACATACAAAACAAAATTGCCGATTTTGAGATTTTTGTCTTGAGCTTTATCGTCGCCCGTTGCAATTACTCTTTTCCTATTCCTAAAACAAACAAGACATAAGGCGGCAAGAATTATCGAAACTAGCCGCTCTGAAAAGATGCATGAAGCACAAACCGTCCCGTTCGCCCGCTCGCCGCCAGAACAAGTCGCCTTGCGTCATTTCACACATTCAAATAATCACATCGTCCCACGAAGCTAGTTCTTTCGCATTTGCTAGCTTTCGCAGTGAGAGTCGACGTTGGATCATCGCGAGCAAAGCACCATGAAAGCACATCGATTGGCCATTAAGTACATGCTGGATGGGTTTCGAATCCTCCGCGGTCAGAGACCCATGTACACGTCGGACTTAGATACCGTTAAAACCTCTTTCCAGTGGATGCGACCGCCGCTGGATCTCCATGCAAACTCGGTCACAGAAACGGAATGGAAGCTGCTGCGGCCTTTGGTGGAGGAATCATCACAGTATCCTGGTCCGATTATTGAGATTGGCGTGCTCGCAGGTAGGACGACGCAACAGATAGCCGCCCTCAAGTCACCACAGCAAAAGATTTTGGCTGTAGATAATTTTTGTTGGAACCCATGGTGGTTGACGCCCGACGAGCAGTGGGAGCTAGTCACACATTCCCTGCATTATCTCGTCCTGACGCAACATGTCGAAGTCCTGCGGACCGACAAGAACGAATTCTTTGAATCGTATAGCGGTCCACCACCATCGCTGGTCTTCCTGGATGCAATGCACAGTTATGAAGAAACAAAAAAAGACATTGAATGGTCGCTAAAGGTTGGCGCACAGATCATCTCAGGCCACGACTATGGCGCAGAATTTCCAGGCGTCATGAAGATCGTTGACGAAATGGGCGGGCCTCATCAATTGTCTGGGTCTGTTTGGCGGTTGAAAAAGCGGTAACGAACCAAGGAGCCGGATCAACCCAATGAAAACACCCTCAACTGTGATTCCAGTTGTCGTGTCATCGGATGATGGATACGCGATGCAGCTAGCCGTTGCGATTCGTTCGTTGCTCGACACGCTAACTGCCAGCCAAAAGATTGGTTTGTACATTCTCGATGGCGGCGTCACCCCAAGCAACAAAGAACGTTGTCAGTCATCGTGGGTTGGCGGTGGTGGCGGTGGAGGCGGTGGCGGTCTCGCTAGTGTCGAATGGATTCAACTTAATGAAGACGCGTTTGTGGGTCTTCGAGTTAACACTCGCTTTACCATTGCAACGTATTATCGTATTTTATGTGCGGATATTTTGCCAAAGAATCTTGATCGAATCCTCTTCACAGATCCAGATGTACTGTTTCGAAGGAACATTGAAGAAGTCTTCGCGATGGACTTGGGAGCCAATCCAATCGGAGCGGCGCAAGACGCCTACTGCCCGTTCGTCGACAATCGCTACGGCATGCCGAACTATCGACTGGCAAAGGAGTATGTTTTTGATCAGCCAGCCCTACCCGGTTTGCCTCGTCGGTCAGCGATGTTGTCGCAGCCCTATTTCAATGCTGGGTTCTTGGTAATCAATCTTGAGAGTTTTCGCAGTGAAGAAATGGGTCAAACCATGTTGCGCTATTGCCATGAAAATCGCGACAGATTGATTTGGGCTGATCAATGTGCCCTGAACGCCCGCCTAGGGGCTAGATGGAGTAAGATGGATGCCGCATGGAATGTAACCCCGCCTGTTTTCAACATGCCCAATCATCGGGTCAGTTGCTACGATCGCGAAACGTTCGATCGCATTCGCTCGGACCCTGCCATGCTTCACTTTGCCGGCTCGCAAAAACCCTGGCACATCGGCTGTCAACATCCCTTTGTGGACGACTATCTGGCAGCGATAGATAGGACGGCATGGCATTCCTGGCGCCCTGCTCACTCCGTTTTGAAAGCGCCGGTAAAAAGAAAGTTAAGCCTGAGGTACAAAATCAAGCGATGGCTGCTAGGCGGGCTGGGCGCGAGCTAACAAGACATCGCAATTGCGACTTCGATGCCCAGTTCGGCCGCGGCGATCGCTTTGGCTTGCATGGCAATGTCAGCTTCGGCGGCGCTGTTGGCATAGGCGACTTGAATATGATTGGCTTGATGTCTGGCCATCATTTGATCGCGAGTTACCCCATGGATCACCGCGTGCATGATGGGCCACTGTGGTGTGGTCGCATTCCATCGCCGTTCCGTTTCCGCTCGTGGCAACTCGATCGCCGATGCACGCCCCAAGTCCATTTTCAATCGGCCCTCCGCAATATAGATGCGCGACCAAACTACTTCACCTGGTTTGGAGATACCTCGAATCGTACTTCCACCCGACGGAAAGTACATGGCGGGCTGGCGAAACCCCTCAGCACCTGCCCAGCCATTGGCAAAGTGCGATGCGGGAACTGCCCCGCTGATCTCTAGTACCCAAACTTCATTAGCGACCGTTCCTGACGCATCGCGATCTGACCACCGCAAATCGTGAAGCGTGTTTTCGACGGGTTGGCCAAGCGCCCGATGGATCCGTTCGGTAAGCAATCCGTCCAAGCCCGCGCATTCGTCAACTTCATTGAAATGGGTCAACGGCCGACTCGGATACAATTCTCTGGACCCATCGCGCGACATGACCGGTGGCCGAACGGAATCGTTGAGCATCCCCTCGACGAGATCGCTTGCCGGCAGCAGATCTTTTAACCCTTGCTGGTATTGAATCCCGATCGCATCGCAACCAAAGTCGTCCGCGATCCGCAAGGCAGCGATGTACATGCGGCATTGGTCTAAAATCTGAGCATCGGTCAAGTCCGAGCTGTGGTTCGGGCCAGTGTGAAATACCATGCCATGCTGGTCGAGCCAATCTCTCACTCCTTGCGCTTCGCTATCGCTAACTTGACGCGTTTCGAAGTAGAGCGCCGACTGACTAAGCCTTTCTTTGAATACACCGAGTGGATTGAGCAACGCATCTGGGATGATTGCATTGAACATCCCCATGCAGCCTTCATCAAAGACACCCAAGATCGCTTTATCTTTTTTCAAAATTGCAGCAATTTGTTTGCCCACGGATTGGGCCCTAGGGTCGCACTGACTAGAGTCCAGAGGTTTGGCGTGTGATGTGTCATGAGATACTTTGCCGGTTTCGAGCCACGTTTTCAATTTGCTCAAAAACGCTTCATCGGTAAACGTCTCGCTCCAGAGCGAGCTGTACTTCACACCGGCTTTGGTCAACGAGCCGTTGAGATTTAGCAGGCCGACGAGACCCGGCCATTGCCCTGACCAGTTGGCAACAGTCAGGATTGGTCCCTTGTGAGTCATAAGGCCAGCAAGCACATGGTGCGAGTATTGCCAAACGGCTTCCGCAACGATGAGGGGCGCGTTGGGGTCAATCGATTTAAATACCTCGATCCCTTGTCGCTGCGAGCAAATAAATCCATGCCCGCGAGCGGCGTCGAAACCGTGACCGCGTTTGATATGGCGACCGAACCTTGCGATCGCAGCGGTGAGCTGCTGTTCCATTTGTTGCTGAGCCTCCCAGCATACACGATTAGCGGAGTCGCGAAGATCGCCAGAAGCGACGAGAGTGATCACAGAGTTTTCTAATTCGGTCATGTTGCTGTGGGTAGGTTTGCTGTGCGAGCCGCCAGTCGACGGTAGTTTTCATAAAGAGGATTGTAGAGCTCTGCGCGATCCAGTC
>JBBRGW010000343.1:0-4950 GCA_038223525.1 Pirellulales bacterium | reverse complement strand
GATGGAAGCTTCCCAATTGCGTCCTAATTTCGATGGGTACCGAGGAAGAAAACGACCGACTAATGGAGGGCGTCAAGGCGTTTCGAACCGTGTAACGGCAACCGCGTGTAACGGCAAGCGGGGAACCATGCAAAGGTCACTCTCGGCAAGAGTGACCTACGTAAGGTCGCAAACGCAGAAGGTGATCACCAACCTACGCCGTAGTCTTCGCCGTGGTTACTGGAACCGCCCCACAATGTGCCGTGTTTCCAATCAAACCAGATGGCGTTGATTGGGCCCGAGGTTCGCTCTTGAAACGTTGATTTGTAGCCCATCCGACTCAAATCTTTGCGAACCCAGGCGGGGGTTTGTTCATTGAGCACCATACCTCCCGGACTCTTCTCGTGAACTCCAAAACTAGAATGCATTTGTAGTGTCTTGAAACTCGGCGCTTCACAGGCTTCCTGCACGGTCATGTTAAACTCAACGACGTTCAAGAAGAACTGGAGCAGCAATTGGTCTTGCTCATCACCCGCTTGCTTGGCAAATGAAAGATAGGGTTTGCCATCTTTCAAAGCTAGGGTTGGAGTCAACGTGACGCGCGGTCGTTTGCCAGGCTCGACCACATTGAATGGATTTTCGTTTGGATCCAAGACGAACGATTGCATGCGTTGGCTTAATCCGATACCTGTGTTGCCAGCGATACAGGCTGGTACCCAACCTCCGCTCGGAGTCATGCTCACCACCCAGCCTTCTGCGTCCGCAGCCTCGACCGAGGTTGTGCCGGCCTGGAAACTTTCCAAAAACTTTTCTTGTGCAAGCGAGTTGCCATGTTCAGGGACTTGTGAACCTGCTGCGGCCCATTTGTCGAGTGTGGTTGCGAACGGGTTTACTTTTCCTTCGAAGGGATATGGATCACCTGGTCCAATTTTGGGATTGTTCTTTTCGGGATCGATGAGTTTGCTGCGCTCTTTCGCATACTCTTTGGAAAGTAACCCTAGCATAGGTTCCTCGGGTCCAAATGCAGGATCTCCATAATAGAAATCGCGATCTGCGAAGGCGAGGTTCATGGCTTGATAGAGTGTGTGAATGTAATGGGTCGAGTTGTAGCCCATCTTTTTTAAATCAAAGTTTTCGAGGATGTTGAGTGTCTGCAGCATTGCTGGGCCTTGGGTCCATTGCTGCAGTTTGTAAACGTCAATGCCTTTGTAGTTGGTTTTGAAGGCCTCTTCGATTTTGACTTGCCATGTCGCGAGATCTTGTTCGGTGATCAAACCACCCTGTTCTTGGCATCCGCGTGCAATTTCTTTTGCGATATCCCCTTTATAAAAACGTTCGTTGGCCGCGTAGATTGCTTCTTTGCGGGACAGTCCTTTGGCGAGAGCCTCTCGTTCGGTATCGACCAGTTTCTTGAGGGTTGCAAGGAGGTCACTTTGAACGAACACTTCCCCAGCGTTGGGTGCTTCTCGATTTTCCCCGAGGTGAGGGAGAAATACTTTTTTTGAATAGGGCCACTTTTTGATTTGACCTTTTCCGCGTTCGATGGAGTTGGCCGTTTGCGCTTCGATCGGATAGCCTTCGGCCATTTGCATTGCGGGGGCGAGCACTTCAGCAAGACTCAATCGGCCGTATTCGGCGAGCATGGTCATCAGTCCACCTGGCGTGCCTGGCGTGACGGCGGCGAGCGGTCCGTATTCAGGCGGGTACTTCATTCCTTTGCTTTTGTAGAATTCGGCGGTGGCACCAGTCGGAGCGACGCCGAGCGCGTTGATTGCAATCACTTGTTTGGTGTGCGGGTTATAGATGAGGGCTTGCGTCTCGCCGCCCCAACTAAGAACATCCCACATGGTACACGTTGCCGCGAGCATGGCACACGAAGCGTCGACAGCGTTTCCGCCTTTACTGAAAACCATTGCGCCTGCGGTGGCCGCAAGCGGTTTACCAGTGATCGCCATCCAGTGCCGTCCATGCAGTGGAGGTTTTTGGGTGGTGACGGGCAAGTTGTTGAATTCTTGGCAAAATGCATTGGTTGACAGGGTCATCGCGAGAAGAAAAGATTGGATTCGTTTCATAACTTTGCTTTGCTTTTGAAGTATTCCGCTTAGTCGTCTCGTCCAAGCGGGAGCTAGTGCGTTGCTACAGCTACATGCTAATGAACCACTAGTTTATCGTGAGTTGCGACTGTATTGCGTGTAAGTGGACCAAAAAAAACTACGATTGATTGAGAGATTGATTGAGATCGGAAAATTTGATTAGACTATTGGAGAGTCGCACCTGGCGGGTGCGGCCTGCCTACCACTCGCATCAGTCGAGTACGAATGACCCTCCAACTAAGTGAATCCTATGCATTTCATTTTTGGCAAATCCGCTTTGCACTTCACACGTCTTGTTTGTGCTGTTGCAAGCTCGATGTTAGTTGGCTCGTTTGCCTTCGCGACGCAAACTGGTCCACAAGCTAACAGTGAACAGCCCAACAGTGTTTTGATGGTGGCGGATGATCTTGGGATCTTTGATTTGGGCTGTTATGGTCGACGCGAGCACAACACTCCCAATTTGGACAAACTGGCTGCACAAGGAGTTCGGTATACCAGCGCTTACTGCAGCCAATCGATCTGCTCTGCTTCGCGAGCGTCATTGTTGACGGGCAAGTCGTGCGCGCGACTGCATTTGACGACCTTCTTGTCTGGTCGCCCCGATGCCGAGTCGCAGTTGCTTTTGCAGCCTCGGATTCAGTCTCATCTGCCACTTGCTGAAAGCACGCTGGCGGAGTGGCTAAAAGGGGCCGGCTATCGAACAGGACTTTTTGGAAAGTGGCATTTGGGGAGTGGCGACACTGGCCCAAAGGCGCAAGGATTCGAAGTGGCCATGGAGCCCAAAGGAAACGGTACTATCGATGAAAAACAGGGAGGCAAAAACGAATACGCGATCGTCGACGCTGCCATCGAGTTCTTGAAGGCCCCAGATGGAAAGCCGACATTTTGTTATATTCCGCAGCACTCGCCGCACGTGGCCTTGGCAGCTCCGAAGGACTTGATCGAAAAGAACGCCAACGTATTCAACCCTTTGTATGCTGCGACTGTTGAATCCCTTGATAAAGCGATTGGCAAGTTACTAACCGCCGTCGACGGCTTGAAGCGTCCTACGATAGTGATCTTCACCAGCGACAATGGTGGGCTACATGTCCCCGAGGTTCATGAGTTGCCTGCAACGCATAGCGGACCTTTTCGGGCCGGCAAGGGATACCTTTACGAAGGGGGCACTCGCATTCCACTGATCGTACGTTGGCCAGACAAAATGAAGTCAGGCCAGACTATTGAAAGTCCGGTTTCACTGATGGACTTGATGCCGACGTTGATGGAGATCGCAGGTTTGGAACTCGGGAAAACGGTCGGGCCTTTGGACGGCGTGAGTTTGAAATCAAGTTGGCTTCAACAAGGTGCGCCCGTCGCCGCCAAGGAGCGATCCTTCTTTTGGCACTTCCCGCACTATACCAATCAAGGGAGTCGTCCGGCTGCTGCCACACGACAAGGCAATTGGAAACTGATCGAGTATTTAGAAGATGGTGCGATCGAACTGTACGATCTTGACAAGGACATTGGCGAAAAGAATAACATCGCAAAGGAGAATGCGGAAAAAGCAAAGTTGATCGCCGACTCGCTGCATGTTTGGCAAAAGAAATTGGGGGTTCAGTTTGGCCTTCCGAATCCAGATGCCAAACCAGAACTTCACAAAAGTCTGTATGTCGATTTCGATCCGACACGCCTGGATGCAAGCGATGGAGCGATTGCGATCGGAGAAAAATGGAAGCCCTGGCGAAAAGAAATGAACCGCGTTGTTTCAGGGAAGAAAGCGGTCTTAAAGGATGAAAACGCTGAGATCACATTGACGGCTGCATCCGGAACAGCCCATGGAAAGAAACTGCGTTATGAACCGGAAACGTATAAGAATGTTATGGGCTATTGGACTGAGGTCGATGACTGGGCGGATTGGGACCTCGCCCTTCCGAAAGATGGGTCCTACGAAATCGAAGTGCAATGCGGTTGCGGTTCGAACAACGGTGGCTCGGTCGTTCGATTGGAGATTGGGAGTGACTCGCTACAATGGACGGTTCGCGATACCGGACATTTTCAGAACATGATTATTGAGAACATCGGCTCGATGAGGCTAAAGGCTGGCAACTACCGTTTAGCAGTTCGACCTCAAAGCAAGAAGGGTGCTGCGGTAATGGACATTCGATCCATTGTTCTCAGACCCATTGCTGACTAGAACCGTGCCGTAGGATGGGACCCAGTCCCGTCCGTTAATTCGCACGGGACAATGGCCCCAAATAAACTCCTTATCCAACGAAAGAGCCACATGAAATTCTTGATTCTCGCTATTTGTTTTGCCATCTTGTGTCCTGTCGCAAAGGCGCAGTCGCCGTGGCCATCGTGGCGAGGGCCAAACGGAAATGGAACTGCGGCCGCTGGCAACTATCCGACTGCTTGGAGCGAAGAAAAGAACATCGCGTGGAAAGTTGCATTGCCAGGTCGCGGTGCGTCCACTCCCATTTTATTGAATGACAATGTCTATTTGACACTTGGTAGGGATGGGATCAATACGCTTTTGTGTTTGAGCAAGGAAGGGAAGACGGTTTGGGAACGGGCATTTGGAAATGAGCGACCAGGCAAGAACGCAAAGGCCAGCGGCAGTAATTCATCGCCGGTCACCGATGGCAAGAACATTTATGTTTACTTTAAGAGCGGTGACTTGGCCTGTGTGAGTCAGGTCGGCGAGATCGTATGGTCGATGAATATTCAGGAGAAGTATGGGCCGGACTCATTATGGTGGGATTTGGGTACTTCCCCGGTGTTGACAGCCGATTCGATCGTGGTTGCGGTTATGCAAACAGGGCCAAGTTTTTTGGTTTCGCTCGACAAGTCGACTGGGAAAGAACTTTGGAAAGCGGACCGTTGGCTCGATGTCAACCAG
>JBBRGW010000342.1:0-4954 GCA_038223525.1 Pirellulales bacterium | reverse complement strand
AATTGTAAGGCAGACGCTTCATCGTGAAGTTGGGAGCAGATCGATTCTAAGTCCTGATCCGTGATCTCGATTTTGGCGTTGGCAGCCAAGAGTTTCATGATCACCACCCGTGTCGACGAAGACGGATAGGATATAGGTACGCTGTACCCTCCGTTAAGCCGGCTCGTTAACGCCAATCGCAGTTTCGGTACGAGGGTGGCCAGATCGGTCGCGGTAACGATGATCGCACAGCCATCGCTGGTCATCCGTTCGATGGTGGAGACCATCTCCGCTTGTGCGGCAGGCTTAGTGGCGAGTTCGTGAATATTGTCGACGACCAAACACTTGCATTGGCGATGGAGTTGTCGGAACCGATCCATATCGTCTGCATCGATGGCCCGCGTAAAGGCTTTCGCGAAGTCCGATCCGCTCGTGAGGGTAACGGTGCGGTTGTTGGCTTCATTTGTCCAGCGGGCAGCGATGGTGAGAGCGAGCGCGGTTTTGCCGGCGCCGCTTGGCCCATAAAGATAAAGCGGTGATCGGGAAGCCAATTGTTCAATGCCCAAGGGAGAGAGGCATTCGGCCGCGAGCTGATTTTCTTGTCCAGCAAGAAACACATCGAGAAGTGGCGTAGCGCCGATGAGGCTGGCAAAGGAACCTTTCCGAATGCGAGGTTGTTGCAACGTTATGATGGTTACTGAATGACTGAGCAAATTCATCGTCGTTGCATTTTGGAAAACTACAATGCAGAAGGCGTTATTCTGCGGTATCTAAATAGGGGTCTTGCCCCATTTCCCTTTGAATCTTAGTTCGTTCTTTCTCGTGATGCAGCAGCGCCATTCGGTCTCGGAAGTGTTTCCGCTCAACTTTTCGCTGTGCCGACTTGAATTGTGCTGCTTGACCGCTCAATGAGCCACCAGATTTCCCTAGTTCCTTCATTCTTTCGGCTGGTTTTGAGCCAAAACCGTTTCTGAGTATGTCATCGTCCATCGACAGATATTGTCGATAGGTACCTGAGTCCCCTTGTCGGCCACAGCGTCCGATGAGTTGTCTATCGATACGGGCTGCGTCGTGGAGTTCGGTACAGATGACCATCATGCCACCAATGGATCGTACGTCATCTTCGAGTTTGATGTCGGTACCGCGGCCGGCCATATTGGTGGCGACAGTAATTTGACCTCGGCGGCCAGCGTTGGTAACAATTTCTGCTTCGCGTTCAATCTCGTGAGCGTTGAGGACCTGCACTTGAAGGCCTTCCCGGCGAAGCATGTCGGCCAAAATGGAGGACTTATCGATCGATCGGGTCCCGATGAGAACTGGCCGTCCTAATTCATGAACTTTGACAACTTCCTTCACGATCGCTTGAAACTTTTCCGTCATATCATGGTGAACTGAATCTGGTAATTTCTGTCTCCTGGGTGGGCGATTGGTGGGGACTTGAACCACCGGAGTCTTGTAAATACGACGCAATTCGCCAGCGCTCGTCGCGGCAGTTCCGGTCATCCCAGCTAGGTAACGATAACGCAAAAAGAGATCTTGAACGGTGATTCGAGCAGCTTGCCCGGTCGGTACGGTGACCTCGACCTTCTCTTTGGCTTCGATGGACTGGTGGATACCATCTCGCCACTTTCGGCCCTCGGCCAGTCGACCGGTGAATTCGTCGACGATCACGATCTCACCATCGACAACTACGTACTGTCGCTCCAAGTGAAAGTCGCGATGAACCTTGATAGCCCTTTCGATATACTCGTAGAGATCGACCAACGCAGCCAGACGGATCTCTTCGCTTCGCGGGATCGAGCGAACGAACTGACGGCCCTTCGACGTCAACTCAATCTTGCGAGAATCGTCCTCAATTGTAAAGTGCTCCTTGAGGATAAAAGAAGGCGCGTGCTCCGCAGCCCATTTGAAAGTGGAGATGACCACTTCTCGCGATTCATCACCGAGCGAACCAATGATCAGCGGCGTTCTCGCTTCGTCGATCAGGATACTATCGGCTTCGTCGACCAAACAAAAATGCATACCTCGTTGGACCGGTTGTTCACCTGCCGATGTCCAACGCTCTTGCGAACCGCTCCCCAAGAAGTCATCAACGGCACGCCCTTGTGCACGCATCAGCAATCGGTCTCTCAAAAAGTCAAAGCCGTATTCCTTCGCTGTTCCATAGGTTACGTCCGCCGCGTAAGCTTTTCGACGTTGATCTTGATCGAGTTGCGTCAGCACAGTGCCCACTCGGAAACCGAGCATGTCGTAAAGTGGTTTCATCCATACGGCGTCCCGTTCCGCCAAATAGTCGTTCACGGTTGCAAGGTGAGCCCCTTTTCCGAGCAGTGAATGGAGGGCCAATGGCAATGTCGCCGTCAACGTCTTTCCTTCTCCTGTTTGCATTTCCGCAATGCAACCGTGAAACAAACAGATGCCCCCGAGTATTTGCGCGTCATAGTGCCTCATATTGAGAGCGCGTCGACCAGCTTCGCGAATGAGCGAGTAGGCCTCGGGGAGGATGGTAGCAAGCGGTTCACCGCTCTTGGCGCGATACACGAGCGAGAGCGCTTCTTTGCGAATTTGCGGCTCGGCCAATTCTCTTCGATGATTTTCCCAAGAGTTGACAGCCCGAGTTTGCTCAAGCCATTGATTGATTTTAAATTGAGCGACCCCAGGGATGGACCAACCCGCGGACACGTGCGGGCGACTTGGTAAGTGCAACTTGCGGTCCCCATCAGCCGGAACAGCATTGGACTTGGTGGGTTTTTCAGGAGCTGGGTCAATCAAACTGGACATGGATCGTTTATTGGGGCGAAGCACTTTGGGTGCAAGCGTCGAAAAAGGGGAAATGGGAGCCCGTTCTATTGTATGCACCCCAAGCGAAAACCGTCCGAAATTTCGTTGCGGCAATCGAGCCAAACCGCCTTGGCAAGGTCTTTTTACGCACAAGATCCGGCTAAGGAAAATTGGGGGGAATAGGCAGAATATGCCGCAAGTTCTCTTTTGTCCGCAGATTCTGATGAATCCTACCGATCCAATTATGCGAACGGTACGCAAGCCATCGCTTAGCGAGAAAGAAATTATGAGAAAAAACCGAATTAAGTTGACCCTGATTATTGCCTCTATGTGTGGAGCTTGTGGTTCCGCTAACACATCTGGGCAAGACTACTCTTCTTCAGGCCCCATCTCGAGCGTTGGTCGCATCGGTGATGGCGGCGTACTAGCATCGGCCACTGAGGCCTCACTTGGACAGGATGCACGCCCAGCTGCGTTCCGTTCGAATGTGGTCGCTGACGACGGAATGGGCACGACCTATTCCGACAACACTATGCGATTCGCGTCTTTTGATCAAACGATGGGAACTTCCGAATATGCAGGCTCGTGCGGTGCTGCACCTTGCGGAACGTCGTCGTACAACTCCGGATGCTCAAGTGTTTCGACCGGTTGGTTCGAAAGCGAGACGCTTCTGTGGTGGCCAAAGAGTGTTAGTGGGGGACCGTTGGCGGTTTCCGGAACCACGGGTTTTCCAACTACACCACTAGCTGGCGGACCGAACAATCCGATCGGCAACGACTTGCTAGTAGGCATGCGGCTCAATCTGGGCGCCTGGACCGATTGCAATCAAAACTTTGGGGTCGGAGCTCGCGGTTGGGGAATTCTAAGCGACGGCGCTACGAAAACTTATTCCAACGGAGCTTTCACAGGCATTCCGTTCTTCAACACATCGTTAGGAAGACCTGACAATTTGCTGGTAAACCAAAACCCTGGCGGTGGTCTCGGCTCGAATGCTGGAACGATCCAGATAAAAAGTGACACTGATCTGATCGCTGGCGAGATTTATGGACGCTCCCTCCTGGTCCGCGACGGAAATAGTCGAGTTGACTTCCTAAGCGGTTATACCTTCTTGCGATTGGATAGCGAGTTGGGGATTCAAAGCAATTTTACCGATGGAATTACCAACACAATCCAGAACGGAACGGTGTTTACGACACAAGATACGTTTGGAACGAAAAACCAATTCCACGGCGGCCACATAGGTCTGCTAAACGAAGTCAGCAAAGGCCGATTCACTTTCTCTGCTTTGGGTAAAGTGGCATTGGGCAACATGCGACAGTCAACGACTATTAGCGGTCGCACCACCGAAGTCGGGGCACAAACAGTCGTCACAAATCAAGGATTGTTTGCTCAAAGCAGCAATATCCGAACGCTGACCCGAGATCAATTCACCTTCCTGCCCGAAGCGGGTGCGAAGATGAAGTACCAGCTCGGGCGGGCACAGCTCGGCATCGGTTATACGCTGCTAGTACTACCAAGTGTCGCGATGGCAGGTGGACAGGTGGATCGCAATGTGGATATCAATCCCCTGGTCTTTGGCAACCCAAGCGCTCCAGGCAGCGGCATCATGACCGAAACGTTCTTCCTACATGGTTTGGACCTAGGAATGACATTCAGTTTCTAGGGGCCAGTAGATTTCTTAAGGCCGGTCGAACAGTCTAGAAAGTAACGATCGCGTTCATCCTCCCTTTCGAGGATGAACGCTTTTTGCAAGTCTGAAACGAAAAAGCAAAATGGTTCCAAAACTAATAAACGATACAGGTCGGTGGTTGGATCGATTTAGCGAAGTTCTCGAACGTTGGGAGTCAATTCTCGACCAAGTTCAGGCCGATTTTCTGGTGGGAGACCACTCTAACATTGCAAGATTATGCTCGGTTGGGGAGGGGATCCATGCAGAGATTCAAAGCTGCAAAGAGGATCGAGAGCAGTTGCTATTCCAAGCAAAGGGCCACGGTTACTTTGCACATAGCCTTCGAGAACTATCCAACCAATTGGACTCTCAATGGCCTGCGCTGTGGTCGCATAGGCTGTCCAATCTGGAACATCAACTTAATCGAATCCAGCAACTGAGTATGAGCCTGTGGGTGACCGCCTTTCAATCCAAGTCCTTTGTAACGGAATTGCTTTTGATTTTGGCAACAGGAACATTGGATCG
>JBBRGW010000341.1:0-4965 GCA_038223525.1 Pirellulales bacterium | reverse complement strand
GATTCATTTAACTTCAACGAAGATAGCTCCAACAATTCGCTACCCGTGTTAGACAACGATACGATTGTCGCAGGTACTAGCACGGTACTGACCTTGCAATCGCTCTCGACTCCATCGCGCGGTGGTACTGTTTCGATTTCGTCGGACAGCATGCGGGTCATCTACACCCCAGCCGCCAATATCAATGGCTCTGAGACGTTTACTTATACCGTTCGCGACCAATCTGGAGCCAGCGCTACGGCCACAGTGACCGTCGGACTCACCGCAGTCAACGACAACCCGGTCGCTGTCAATGATTCGCTCGATACCGTTAAGACCACCGACAGCGAAGTTTTTATTCCAGTACTAATCAACGATACACTCGGACCAGATACCGGTGAGACTCTCACTGTCACTCAAGTAGGAACGCCTTCCCAAGGTGGTACCGTTCGAGTTGCAACGGCGGGTAGTGGCGTTGTCTATACACCGAGGTCTGGCTTCACCGGCAATGAAACGTTCACTTACACCATCAGCGATGGAAACGGAGGGACATCGTCTGCAACGGTGACCGTTACCGTTTCGCCCGCTGTGCCACCACCGACTGTTGTCGGTGAGACGTTCGCTGTTACCGAGGACGCAGCTGCAGCCGAATTCAATGTTCTGTCGAACGATGCACCCACTCAGACAGGCGATACGCTCACGATTTCGAATGTGACCGCTCCCAACGGAACAGCCACCATTACGAGCAATGGTTCCCGCGTGACCTACACCCCGAAAGCCAATTTTTCTGGCCAAGAATTGGTTGTTTACACCGTTCGGAGCACCAATGGCGGTTTGGCTAACGGCACTGTGACATTCAATGTTGCCGCAGTTAACGACGCGCCGGACGCGGTCAACGATGCATTCCCCGTGCTTTCCACGCCGAACCAATCGCTCAATGTGTTGGCCAACGATATCAACGTGGATACTGGAGAAACCCTAACCATCACCGCAGTAACGCAACCTCCAACAGGCCAGGGTACCGTTCAAATTGGGCCCAACGGACGAACCATTCTTTATTCGGCCCCCTCAAACGATTTTTCAGGAACGGTAACGTTCACTTACACGCTGGGTGATGGTAGCACGCTAACGGATACCGCGACTGTCACATTGACTGTGAGCAACTACACTCCTCGGGATGTCGGTATCCAAATTCCATTGTCTCTGCAAGGACTACCGCTTTCGGTGGAAATGATTCCACTCGCTGGCAGCAATTTAAATAGCACGTCTGTGCCGTTGGTGATCACCGCGGACGGAGCGAGGGTCGTCAATGTTGGGCCTGGAGATTATCGATTCACACTACCAGACCTACCTTTTGTTACCGGTGGAGCTCAATCCGTTGTCGTCAGCTCGGCGGCCGATGCATCCAGTTCGTTGACGACGGCATTTAACATTGGTACCCGCGAAGCACGATTCATTGATATTCGCGATTTCATGGGACAGAACTTGCAACGTGGACTCACCGCCGCCGTTACTCCGAGTAGCGAATCGGTATGGAATAGCGGTCAAGGTGATTGGCGGACTTTCAGCAACGTAAAGGTTTCGCTCAACACGGCGGGTGACCAGTTGACGGTTCGAGCCACCGACCCATCGAACCAAAACGTACAAGCCACTTTGCCGGTAACCGACGCCAGAGTCGCCATGCGTGGCAAGGAAGGGAACTCGACGCTGTACCGAATCCAAGCAGCACCCTCTGAGCTGACGTTTACTCCCGTGACATCGACTTCTTCAGCTTCTACCGCTTCTGGTGAAGGTGAAAGTACTCCAATGCTCAACCCAACTCTTGTCGATCAAGCGATCCAACAGGTCAAGGCGAATATGGGAAACACCGATGACATCGATGCGATCGCCAACAGGAATGCCGCAGCCAATTCGAATGCAATCTCGACAGGCTATCGCCGGGGTTTCCGAACGCGTTAGTAGGTTTGCAAGTCGATTGAGTCCAAGTCGATGGTTTTGGATCGCGATCCTATGCTTTTTGCCGCTTCACATCTCAGCCGTTGTTATCGATGAGTGGTTTGTAAGTCCTCCTAAACCGATCGGTGATGGCCCGGACTACGAAGCGATCGGCTACAGCTTGAGCCAAGGCAATGGTTGGTCAACTTCGTTCTCAGATTCTGCTTGGCGCAGTGCTTACGAACAGGCACAAGCAGCAACTGGCAGCTTGGACTACAGCGTTCAGCTTGCTCGCGTTGGACCTGTTGTCGCGGATACCAATCGGCCCCCTTTATTTCCCGTGTGTATTGCTGCTGTATACCAATGCTTGCCGCGCGGCCCGATCGCCTTTGGAGCTATTCGCATCTCGCTTGCTTGCTGCCTCTCTTTCGGCTGCGCGCTTTCGGTCGCCTGGGGTGTTGCGCTGACAACGAACGTAAACAAAAACCACCCCGTATTCTTTTCCAACGCGGTTGGAGCATCGTTGATTGCGATAGTCTATTCCGAACGCAACCTCCGGAATTACACAACGGACTTTCTAACCGAACCGTTGGCGTTGTTGCTGACGCAAGCTTTTCTCATGGTCGCTTGGCATGGTTCCAAAAAAGGGACTTGGCAATGGGCGGCTGCAACGGGCCTATCTATCGCAGGCATGTACTTTTGTCGAAGCGTCGTCGTGTTATGGCTACCCCTATTGATTCCATGGCTTTGGTGCTGTTATCGATTCACGGTTCCTACAGAAGGCGCGCTGAGAATGTCTCCCAACCGTTGGATTTCCGTTTGCATCCTGGCATTCGCTTCAATCAGTTCACTTTGGTGGGTCCGAAACTGTTGGGTGCTCGAATCGTTTCATCTGCTCGGATCCAAAGGAGCCACGACACTGCTGGGCGGCTACTGCGATGAATCATTTCATGCGGGAGGCGAATGGCAATTTGCCCCAGAAAAGGCGTTGAGAATTGAGCTTGAATCCAAGCTGGATCTCAGCTTTGCTTCTCCGACCGATTTTCGCAACCTCGAGCTGGAAATGGGGAGGATTGCGAATGCAAAAGCCAAGCAATGGGCGTGGAACAACATTCATTTGCTGCCTCAATTGATGATGCAACGAATCGTCACCGAGTGGAATCCATACACGGGTAAGGCGGTTGCGATGAAGCTGTTGGCTGTCTTTGGAATCGTTTGGCTCCTGCGAAAAAACCGCCATGTTTTGTTTTGGCTATTGGGTCCATTGGTCATTAACACTGTGGTTGTCGCCATGACCTACAGCGTAGGTGGCCGCTTTTTGGTACCTACCTATGGATCGATCTACGTCCTCGCAGCCATCGGCATCGCGGCAATGGTCACTTTAATGAGATACCGAACGTGCTTTCTTGCGATACGCATGTAACTGAAGAACTGAGCATCATGGTCATTGGCTTTAAACGCTAATTTTCGCTAATCGAACACTAATTTAACATTGGCCAAATCGAGGCCCCAAAGCCTCGGGCGCGGACGACAGGGGAAAATGTCCCATGAAAACGCCCTCCTCTACGCGGTTCAAACATCAGGTCAAAACCATGATCTGGACACTATAGGGAGCAATGTCAATTGGCATGACCTGACCAACAGTTTGACAGTCAAAGATAGGCTCAGAGGAGTAATCGCCAAAGTCCGCGCTGTATCCTTTCCAATCCGAGTTGAATTGCAGATTCCATTTGCCGGTTTTCGGCATCGGCACAGGAACATCGACTTTGCTCTCTGCGCTGAGATTCATCAACACCAATACATCATCTCCGATCCCTCCGTTGTACCACCGTTGGAACGCGACGACTCGGTTGTCATGATGCTCATAGCAAATCGCGAAGCCGCTGCCGGTAAGTCCCTTGGTGTTGTTTCTCTTGTTGAGCCGCAATTGAATCAAATCGCTATACATTCGGAGAACACCTTTAAAGGTTTTTTCTTTAGACCAGTCGATGGGGTCGGTATCGCGGAACCACTCATCTTCGAGCATTTCTTGACCTTGAAAGAGCATGGGGATTCCGGGTGAGGTCAAGGCAATTGCTGCAGCAAGGGTCGATCGCTTCCTGGCATACCAACTGCCCGGGTGTGAGGCATCGATTTCCGTTGTCACCCGGGCTTTGCCATTGGCAACTTCGTCATGCGATTCCGTATAGATCACGCGCTGGAAAGGATTGCCATTGTAAGTGGCTGTCACAGCCGCGGTGAGAATTTTCGTTGATCGATCCTCGTCGTTCGGCGAACAAACCAATCGCCTTATCGGGTGGACGAAACGTGCATCCCATTGCATATCGAATCCGGCTCCACCCTCGGCTGTCGGTTTCGTTAGCCAATCGTTGTTTTGAAGATCTTCCGCAATCGTAATCTTGTCTTGAAACTCTTTGTCCACCATGTCGTTGATTTCTTGCGTCAAGCTCCAGCCATCCGAAAGTTCCGCGCCGGCATCGCCATTTCCCGTTACATTACGCATATAGAGTGTCATGTCCAGCCGAAGTCCATCCAATCGAAATTCATCGAGCCAATAGCGGGCGTTGTCCACAATGAAGCGTCTTACTTCTTGCCTTCCGTAGTCAGGTCGCGTGTCTCCCCAGGGAGTTGTGCTCTTCCAATCGTTGTAAAAGTAGATGCCGCCCTTGCCATTTTCGGACCAACCATCAAATTGCCAAAGCGAAAGATCGCTTGGACCAAAGTGGTTGTAGACCACGTCCAAAAGTACGCCGATTCCGCGTGCATGACATGCTTTGACAAATCGCTTGAACGCAAGCGGTCCGCCATAGGATTCCTCAATTGCAAAAACATGCGCGGGGTTGTACCCCCAAGACAAATCACCCGCAAATTCTGCGCAGGGCATGACTTCGACCACATTGATCCCAAGCGTTATCAAATGGTCAATCTTTTCGACCGCCTCGTCGAAGGTAGATGGTCTTCCAGGCTCTTTTACATTGAAAGTCCCAATATGCATCTCATAAATCACCAACTCGTTTTGAGGTGGCAATCGGTACCCGCCATCTCCCCAGT
>JBBRGW010000340.1:0-4982 GCA_038223525.1 Pirellulales bacterium | reverse complement strand
AACGTCGGGAATGCAGCTCACTTTTCAGGAGTGCTATTTGGCTGCTCCGTGGGATCTGTTTTTGTTCTCCGGTTCAGACCTCGGCTAAACCTTGTTGGCCTGATCGCCATTGTAGCCTTATCCGTCGTGCCTCTCTTTTGGTGCCCATGGTCGGTAACATGGCTGAGTGAAAAAGCTTATGCCGCCCAAATGCAAAAACGGTACGACGAAGCGATTCGCAAATACGATCAGCTTATTGAGTTGTCGCCGAAAAACGCATGGGCTTTTCTGAATCGCGGTACCGCTAACTATGAACTTGCGAAACCTGAGAAGGCACGCGCTGACTGGGAGCGTGCAAAGGAAATCGATCCATCGATAGAAGTGCCAAAATAGAGCCTTGTACACCTGAATTTGAAGGAGTGTTTCCCTAGGTACTCAAGGCGTTTGTACATTGCCTGCGAAAATCTTGAAAGTTGGATGCCGCCGAATTGGCAGAAAATAGTTTAGCGCACGCGTAGCGCTATTCGTCTCGCAATCCGAGTCGTGCGAGCCACTTCCCTCGGTTAGCTACTTTACCGGCCTTCTTTTCTTCTTCGGTTTGTGGAATATTGTTGTCGTTGAAGCTTCTGGTTTTTTCTTGCAGTTCAAGTCGTTCGCGAGCAAGTTTCGCGCGCTCCATGGACATCTCGATTTCAGCTTGGCGTTGTTTCTGTTCCCATTCTTCGCGAAGTTCTTTTAGTCGAACTCGTTCCTCGATGATCATCCCATCGGTCTCTATCATTTCCGCGACTGCAGCGACTCCAATTGCCATTCCGTCATGGGCGATGGATTGCTGTTCGAGCAATGCTTTCAAGTCGGCAATTTCTTGATCTCGCCGATTGATTTCCATGGAAGTTTGCTCGATCACTCGTTCAATTTCGATGACCTTATGTGGATCGCATGGCGCCTCAGCATGAGTTTCCGCCTCAAGCTGCTGCAGGAGTGCTTCTTTGCGTTGCTCCCATGTCAACGTTTCGCTTTTTTGACTGCTGGCTGCGCCTTGATACTTTGCTATCCGTGCGCCGAGATCGTTGCTTTGCATCCGCAGTTCTACCGCTTCATGCCTAGCATCCAGCAGTTGGCTGCGAAGCTGTTCGATTTGAATCCTCATTTCAGATTCCTCTGAATGAGGATCGCGAACTTGAACTCTGGCTTCGGCCAATTCGCTTTGCAGGAATAGTAATTGGTCGTTCAACTGCGATACTTCTAAGCCAAGTTCCGTCTCCCGTGCATCCGTTTTCTCAAGCACGCGCTGCGCGATGGTTTTCAATTCGGCTTGTGTTTGCCCCTCTTCGACCGCTTCTGCCTCGATGAAAGACAACAGTTCTTGGTATTCTGAGCGAGCATGCAAAAGAAGCATGGAGGTTTTGCGGTTTTCCTCTTGAACATCGATTAACTGTCTTTCAAGCGTCTCAATGCGATTCGAGTCGGAGTCATTGCAGGAGGAAAGCCGGTTTTCGGCAGTTCCGATAGCTTGTTGAAGTTGAGCGCGAAGGGATTCGATCTCGGCACTTTCTCGCTCGATGGATCTCGATCGCTCGATGAGTTCGTTCAGCTTGGAGTCAACCGCGCGTGACCATGCGAGTCCATCGTCAATACCAGCGACCGATCGGGCCGAATTCGAAGAAAGGTCTTCAGGCGCCGTCGGTTGCTGATTCACGGCATGAACCGCTGGCTTATTTGAAGCCGCAGCATGAATGGTATCGGCCATGTCTTCGACCGTTTCGATTGCTCTCAGCTCGATATTTTCGGGGATCTTGACCGAGATTGGCGATTTTGCGAAATGCGATTTGACTTCAACGGGTCGGACTTTGGGGACGGCCACGGCAATACTGTGTACACCAGAATTTGCTGAATGCACGCTTTGGCCGTTGTGGGACGGATTGGCGGCTTTGTTTCTGTTCCTGCCGTCTCGTCTAGATTGTGAATGCCTGTCGTTGGCCATTGCAGTAGTGACTGATAAGATGGAGTGGAAATGAGGCGACATAAATCGCAGTAACATTGAAATAGATAGGTTACGTACGCATTGCTGAGTCGCGGCCGGGCCAAGTTACTTGGACTTTCCGACGTCAACGTGTGGGTTGTAGCGATCTTGCGTTTCCTAACACCTACGGAAGAAGAACGGGACAATGGCACGGGCGAAATCTGGCGATTTAGATGAAACTCGGACTTTCGAGTCCGCGATGACCCAGTTGGAGCAAATTGTTCGAAAGCTCGAGGGGCATTCGCTCGGTTTGGAGTCCGCATTGGCCGAATATGCAAAAGCCGTTGAATGTGTGCAGTTTTGTCAGAAACAGCTCACGGGCGCACGACGAAAGATCGAAAAGCTTCGAGGTTTAACCGGGCATGGCGAGGCGATCACGGAAACGTGGGAGGATGATGACGAGGAAGCTTGACTAAAAAATAAATGGGTTGGCCATGTGGGGCATCGCAGGGTTTAGAATTGCGAATACTGGAGGCTGCTTTTTTTGGGGAAAACGCCTACAATGTGGTTTAAACCATGGCAGACTTAGAAACCATGGCAGACTTGGAAACCATTTTTGGGCTTGGCAAGTGAATACGACTTGAACGCCTTCAATAGAGTGCAATGGAACTCCTTATCAATTGTGCAAATCTCGAACGACTCATCCTACGAAACATCAGCTTTGCTTAAGCGGTGGAAATCACTGACAATCGAGGTCGACGCCAAGTTGGAGCATTGTCTGGATCGACTCTCCCAAAGTTGCCCAATTATTTTGCGCGATGCAATGCGATATTCGCTGCTTTCGCCAGGGAAAAGGCTTCGGCCCATTTTGTGCTTGCTCGGCGCGGAGGCTCTGGATGGGACCCCGTCGATGGCGATGGCAAATGCAGCGGCGGTGGAGATGATTCATTGCTATTCGTTGATTCACGACGACTTGCCAGCCATGGATGATGACGACCTCAGGCGCGGTCGGCCAACCTGCCATATTCAATTTGACGAGGCGACCGCGATTTTAGCCGGGGATGCTTTGCAATCCCTGGCTTTCGAGACCATTTTGTCGGACAACCTCGATCCATCGATTGCCGCACAAAGCTGTTTAGTTTTGGCAAGAGCGGCTGGTCCGGAAGGGATGGTCGGGGGGCAAAGCGATGATCTGCGGGCCGAAAAACTGGGGGGGGGCGTCGATATGTTGCACGCGATCCACACCAGGAAAACAGGAGCAATGATCCAGGCCTCCGTCGTTTTGGGTGGATTGGCAGCCAAAGCGACGCCAACAGAACTGGAAAAGATGGCCAAATATGGAGATTGCATCGGATTTGCATTCCAAATTGTAGATGACCTACTAGACGTGGAGAGCACCAGTGAAAACACTGGGAAACGGACTGGTAAGGACCTCGAAAGAGGCAAACTGACCTTCCCGGGCCTCTATGGTGTTCGTGAAAGTCACGAGCGCGCGAAAGACCTTGTCGACCAAGCTATTTCCATTGCCGATGCATTCGGGCCGGCATCTGATCCTCTGAAACAACTCGCACGCTACATCACGGATAGGAGCAACTAGAAACTCGATGCACGAAATGCTTGCCAAATTAGAGTCCGCGGAACCGCTTCAACTGATGTCTAACGAAGAGCTCGAAAAGCTCGGCGTTGAGATTCGCGATGTTCTTTGCAACCTGCTTGCAACTCGGACTGCCCACTTTGCCTCAAACTTAGGGGTAGTGGAACTTTGCCTTGCATTGCACAGTGTGTTTGACTTTCGGAAAGATCGATTGATTTGGGATACCGGTCATCAGATTTATCCGCATAAGTTGGTTACGGGGCGGTACCACGAGTTCAAAACGATTCGCGAACGTGGTGGGCTGATGGGATACCCCAACCCAGCCGAAAGCGAGTACGACTTGTTCATGACTGGGCACGCTGGATGCAGTGTGTCCACTGCATTGGGACTTAAGAGCGGTGATGACCTAAGCGGGCAAGCGGGTCGAAAGAGCATTGCTGTGATTGGGGACGGTGCTTTTCCGTCGGGCATCGTTTTTGAAGCGATGAACAACGCTGGCGAACTCAACGCCGACATGATCGTGGTGCTCAACGACAACAAGATGTCGATATGCCCGCGTGTTGGTGCTGTCGCAAGCTATCTCGACCGCTTACGCACGAATCCTTTTTATACCGGATTCAAGAGCGAGGTCGTTCGTGTATTGAACAAGCTCCCACTGTTCGGAGATCCTACCGAACGGTTGCTTGCACAAATCAAGGAGGGTGTTAAGGCAGGGATGGTGGGTGGAATGATGTTCGAAGAGTTCGGCTTCCGATATATCGGTCCGATCGATGGTCATGATATTCCGCTCCTTCGGAAGTATTTAGAGATGGTCAAGGATCAAAAGGGTCCAACCCTCCTGCACGTGGTAACCGAAAAGGGGCGAGGCTACAAACCGGCGGAAAAGGATCCGGTGTATTTCCACACCCCCCCAGCTTTTGAGGACGAAGACGGATGCCCTAAGCCATTAGGGGTTGGCGATAAACCTGCGTTCACGAACTATGCTCGCGACGCGATTATGAGCCAAATGAAGCTAAACAAGAAGGTTACAGTAATGACCGCAGCCATGTGCCAAGGGAACAAACTTGAGCCGGTACGCGATGCCTTTGCCGATAGGTTCTTTGACGTCGGGATTTGCGAGTCGCATGCGGTTGCGTTTGCAGGCGGCCATGCGAAAGTCGGATTGCGACCGATCGTGGCCATCTACTCTACCTTCCTACAACGTTCGTACGATCAGATTTTCCAGGAAGTCGCTCTGCAGAACTTGCCTGTAACATTTATGATCGATCGCGCAGGCTTGACCGGTCCAGATGGGCCGACGCATCATGGTCTCTACGACATTGGTTACATGCGCGTTTTTCCGAACATGGTCATGATGGCACCCGGAGATGCAACCGAAGTTGAGCCGATGCTGCAATTCTCATTGTCGCATTGTGGCCCGACCTCCATTCGATATCCGAAGACGAC
>JBBRGW010000339.1:0-4986 GCA_038223525.1 Pirellulales bacterium | reverse complement strand
GTTGGGCAGATGTGTCGAGGGATACCATACACGATAGTGCCAACCGGAAATGAATCGCTTTTGGCCGTTTCCAGAACCATATGCTCTTCGTTGTGCATCACGATGCTTGCGTCCTCGAGACCAAGCCATCTTACTCTCGGTTGTACCATCTCCGATGCGACCGCTTTGTGACCAAGATCGATACAAATACGATTCGGTGTCGGACGACTAATGACGCGAGCAAGCAACACAGCAGCGTTTTGGAAATCCAGATACGGCGAGGTGACCGGTTGCCCAAAATCCCAAAGCACAGTCGTACCCAGCCCCACTTCCACGCCCGGCATTTTGGCTAGCAACAATGAAGTTGGCGTGCCAGCCGCAATGATATTCGGAACCACTAAACCGCCCGCCAGCAGTTCCTCGATCAATCTCGATACGGGCTCGAATGCGACCCGCGCCTGCTCGGTGATCGTGGCCAAATCCGGTTCATGCAAATGACCGTCATACGCGTGCAAACCACCAGCCTTAACGCCATCGGTCGACGAAAGCAGTTTGTACAATTGCAACGCCTCCGGACCGGGGACAATCCCAGTTCGGTTCATACCCACGTTTAAGTCAACATAAAGACTGGCAATCACTCCGTTTGCCTTCGCGCACTCCGCGATCTCAATCAAGGATCCAGAATTATCGACGAGGGCAGCAAAATGACTGCCTGGAAACCGTTTGATCAGTTCCACAAACCGGCGTACGTTGGGTCCGACCGGCTGGTAAGCCATCAAGATATCCTTGCCACCTACGCTCGCGGTCATTTCGGATTCTGCGATCGTCGATGTCTTGAATTTGTCGATTCCGACCGCCCGCTTCATCGCGATGATCTGAGGAATCTTGTGCGTCTTGACGTGTGGCCTGAGTTTGGAAACGTCACCCACCAACGCAATCATCCGCCTCAAATTTTCTTCGATCCGATCCGGGTAAATGAGCAGCGCAGGGGACGGAACATCCTGCACATTTTCAATGCGATACCAATCACTCATCCTGATTCCGTGCTCCTTAATGACTATTCGAGATTGAATCCAAAGGCCCATTGGGGAAACCGAGACCACAATGCAAAGGTCACTCTCGGCAAGAGTGACCTACCGTAGGTCGCACCTGCCGGGTGCGACTTTTAAGCTCGATCCATATTCTCGCTAATGTGCAACTCATTACCGCACCAACGACGATACCACTTTCCCGTTGATGATAACACCGGTGCAGTGAGTTGTGTATTCTAGTGGATCCCCATCATAGAGTGCTATATCCGCATCTTTGCCAACCTCGAGCGATCCCACTCGGTCTTGAATCCCAAGAATTCGAGCCGGGGCAATCGTGATCGATTCGATCGCCGCGTCGTACTTTAGACCATGCGCTGCTGCGATTGCAGCTTCGAAAAGAACCACGCGAACTTTAGGAACATATGCCTCGAAGCCACCTTGGATTGCAAAAGGGATTCCTGCATCATGAAGCTTTGAAGCCGTTTGGAACGACAGATTTCCTTTTTCGCCACTTGCCCGTGCCATGGATGGATGCAGCAATACGCTGATGCCCGCCGCTTTGATTTGTGGGATCATCAAGTGGGATTCCGCCGCGCTATCGAGCCAGATCTTTATCTTGAACTCATCGGCTAGGCGAAGAGCCGATGCGATGTCTTGCGCTCGATCCGCAGTGATGAGTAGAGCTCTCCTGCCCGATAGCACTTCGACAATGGGTTCCAATCGCAAATTGCGCGCGATAGGATCTGGATCCTTTCCTTTTTCCTTGTCACCCTCCGCCGGCGCTTTTGGATTCGCTTTTGTATTGAGTTTGTTTTGGAATTCCTGGGCTTCGATGAATAGCGTTCGCAACATCGCCATCTGCTTGCCTCGTGTTCCAGGGCTGTTCTTACCAGACTTCGATGAAGCTTCAGCGAGGGTTGCGACCACCGCACGGCCATCCACGATCAGTGAGTCGCCGATCGTATTGCCGATCGTCTTGGTGATCAAGGTTTGGCCCGAAATCAATTCGCCCGGTGCGTGTCCGGTATGAATGGTTGTGACACCAAAACTACGAAGGTATTCGACCAGTTCTTCTCGCGGATTGTAAGCGTCCAAAGCTCGAAGCTCAGGCTGAATCGGGGACGAAGACTCCAAGTGATCGCTGTCTTGATCGACATTGAGGATACCTGTGAGGCCCGCGCATGTTCGCACATCGACCATACCTGGCATTGCGAACTCGCTTTTGAGAATGGTTGCATTGCTCGGAACGGTAATCTCCGTGGTTTTGCCAATCGCTTGGATCTTTCCGTCCATGCAGACCACGGTCCCGTTCTCGATCGCTTTCCCGTTGGCGGTAAAGAGCTTCTTCGCCTGAATGACAACCGGGCCGTCGGCCAGTGCTGGTGTTGCGCACAACGCTACGCTCAAGACCGAACCTGAGACTGCTTTCGCTAGTTTAGTTATAGACTTAATCACTTTGCACCTCCTTGCCACGCGGGAGCAAAGCAACATAGGAACGGATCGAGCTCACTGCCTGCATTGAGGCCACCTTCGGCATAGAGCTGGTCGTCTTTTTGGCTTAAGTCGAACGCCTGCTTGCCCTCGACCCACGTTTCGTGAACTCGCGAGTAGACGCTGAGAGGATCTCCATCGAGGATCGCCAGATCAGCATCCTTCCCCACGGTTAGCGAACCGATGCGATCGCCCAAACCTAGCATTTCGGCTCCTGCGAGCGTCAATCCAGCCAGGGCCTTGTCACGTTTCATTCCAGCTCGAACAGCCAATGCGGCCGAACGCATAAACAACCTGGAGTCGGTAATCCAATCATCGGTATGAAATGCCACTTTAACGCCTGCTTCGTCAAGGGCTTTGCCATTGCTAAACGTCATGTCCTTTGCTTCCAATTTACCACCAGGCGAGTCCAGTACGATAATAGAACATGGAAGTTTTGCCTCCGCGATTTCTTTGGCTACTTTCCAGCCCTCGCTGACGTGATGCAGTACCACTTGGAACCCGAATTCTTGCGAGAGTCGAATGACCGTCATGATGTCGTCATGCCGATGCGTATGGTGGTGGACAATGCGCTTGCCTTGCATGGCTTCGACCAGCGATTCCATATGTAGATCGCGTTGAGGTAACTTAGTCGAGTCCCCTTTGGCGGCAACCACCTTGGCTTGGTATTCGCGTGCTTTGATGTACTGTTCGCGAACCAGATAAGCGGATTTACCGCGTGTGCCAGGGAAAGGGGCATCACCTTGAGAATTCGTTCCGTTCGCCATTTTGAGTCCGCCAATCGGAACTCCGCTTTTATCTCGGATCAGTATTTCATCGATCACACGGGGCGAGGGATCGTAGTATCGCAATTTGCAGTAGACCGTTTGGCCACTGATAAGATGCCCGGAACCTGGCATAATGTTGAGTGTCGTCAAACCACCCGCAAGGGCGCGTCGGAAACCGGCTTCTCGCACATTGATAGAATCCATAACACGCACACCGGGCTGGATGGGGCTGCTGCCATCCGCTGCACCCGCGCCCCCAATGTGACTATGCGTGCAGATCAAGCCAGGCATAATCCATTTGCCTTTTGCGTCGAAAACTTTGGCGTCGCCAGGAATCGCGACGTTTGCCGCTGCGCCGACGGCTGTAATCTTGCCACTTTCGACGAGGATCGTACCGTTATCAATTCGGGGCTTATCGACGGGCAATAAAGTGGCGTTGGTCCAAGCAATCGCGGTGCCTGTCGCTTGCCTGGCAAAGCAAGTTTTTCCGAGTGAAGAAGGCAATATTGCCGTAGCTGTCAAAGCGGAAGTTGAGGCAAGAAATTTACGACGTGTATTCAAGGATGATTCCCTCTAGTGGTCTACGTTGATGATTCGAGATTTGAACGCTTGAGGATGTAGACAAATTGTACTCCAAGCTTTGAGGAACAGTACGGCGAGATTTTTACTGGGTGATGTTTAACCAGCGAAGAGGCGTGAACGACTAATCCTAATTCGCTCGACTGCGCATAAACGGATGTGTCCTTCGGGTAATTTAACCGTTTGGGCGTTAGCCTAGGCTGTTAGGGATTCGGTGTTGACACAATGTGTCGATAGATCATTTTTGTTCCTGTTACACGGTCCTGCCCCCCGTCGGCTTGTCCGACTGGAGCAAAGGTTAACAGCTAGAATGTACCCGCGAGATTCGCCCCAGTTGGCTTGTCCGACTGGTACGCGAGGTTCTTTAGCTAAAGAATCTGATTCACCAGTGACTCGCGGTCACGGGGGGCTTTCGAATCGGTTGTTTTCGACTTCTAGCTAACTAACCTTGTGCACCTAGCGGCACGAGGCCGCTGGGGTCCCTCCGGGAACAAAAAGTTCGCTCGCCACAAAGCCCACATTACCAATTTTTTAACAGCCAAGCGTGAGACCCGGTTCAACATCGCGCCGCACCTTAGGATCGGACCAATGTCCTTGCTCGTGATTCGTACTGGACAATGGGCCCAAACTACATCGAATGACGCAAACCGCAGCTAACACCGTACGGCTAATCGTAATTCTCGAACGTTAAACTTTTGCGCACGCGTCGCATTTGGTTTACTTTGTCCCGAGCAGTTTTCTCATCGCGTCCATGAGAATCGGCTCAACTTCTGGAGCGACGTTTGACGAAGTCGCGTTGGTTTCGTAGCCCCCTTCAGGATAGGACGCAGCAGTGCCAATATAACCCGGCCCATAGTCCCCGTAAGCAGCCATCATCACATGCAGATCAGGTCGCATCGCTTTGGCCGCCAATTGATATTCGACAAATAGCTCACCCGGCAAATGCAGCATTCTCGTATCGCCAATACGCAAGCAGGTGATGTCAATCTTGTGCCCTGCGTTGACTCGCTCTAACCAAGCTAATTGGTCAGCATAGGAAATGTAACCCTTCGGATCCGCCGCCTTGAGTTTTTCGATCAATTCAGCCTGCTGCATGTGTTTGCCAAGTGGCAAACGAACGAGCTCGTTTCCCCAACCAA
>JBBRGW010000338.1:0-4986 GCA_038223525.1 Pirellulales bacterium | reverse complement strand
GGCAAGGTGTTTTTGAGTACGAGGCGAATGTAGTTGGCGATATTGATTTGTCGCTCCAACTGAATCGAACGGAGCTTGATGACCTACTTAAATCGCTCGTTATAAAGGGATTCGAAACGGCGAGAGTCGACTATGAGACCAATGCTGATCGCAACGTTTCTGTATCGCAGGTTATTTCATCTAGCAGTATCGCAACCAGGTCTGAATTGCTACAAGGGATGAAAGGACATACCATCCATTTGACGGACAGCTTGGGTTCCATGTCGGGAGCGATCGAACGATGCCGATTTTTCTGCAGTAGCGTCAGAGGAGTTTGCCTCCGCTGAGAAGGCGGGAAAAAAGCCCGCAGCGGACTTTAGGTACCGGGTGGAGTGTCCGAAAAAATCGGTTGCAACCTATGATGTTTTGGAGACAAAGTCCACAATAATCAATATCTCCAAGGAAACTTCAACGGTGGAGCTCAAGAGATGGGCTTCGACTGTAGGTATGGCTGAAGAAATTCGAGATCGACTTCAAAAGCGTATTGCTAAATTGGTCGATGTTGATGGGTTTCAAGTACAAGAATCCAAGCTAACGCAGGCGAAGGAAAAAGCCGCTTCAGAGCAAAATCGGATCCGAACATTGATTGGGGTATTGAATCGGGAGGATGAGTTGCATGCTCGCTATCTCAAGAAGCTCTTTACGCTCGAGAATGAAATCGAGAGCGCATCGGAGGAGCTCAATGCAGTCCGCAAAAAGCTTGATCAGTCCAAGTCGCGGTTGATGGAGGAAAGGTGGTGACAAGCCGAGGAGAGTACCCATCATGCTCCGACTCATGGTGCGAAACATTGTCGCCTTTTTGCTCCGCAAAAGTAGCGTTAGTGAGGCGTGCTTTCGCTGAGCTAAAGGGGACGATATCGATAGCACGACGCGGAGCGCCGTGCACCTAAATCCGGTCTATCGCAAAGATTGCAAAGTATACAATCCCAAGAAAATGACAGGCGCTGGCTAGCATGACCATGATGTGCCAGACGGCATGGTGGTAAAACGAACGATGGTCGTTTTGGAGAAACAATACACCGATGGTATAGATCACGCCTCCTAACGCCATCATCCCGAAGCATTCCAGAGAAACGTAAGCAAAGAGTACCATCGCAGGGACCCAGCCAAGCAGAATGTAGGAAAGGGAAGCCATGTTGTTGATGCGGTGCCCTGAGAACACCTTGGAGTAGAATCCTGTCGCGGCTGCAATCCAAACAAATGCTAGGAGCAAAGTGCGCGGCCAGTTGTCCAAGTAGGAACAAATGAATGGAGTAAACGTTCCAGCAATGAGCGTATACACGAATCCTTGATCGAGCGAACGCAGTCGATTTCGCCAAAGCGGTTCGCGAACCGCATGGGATAGGGTTGAGAAGAGATACATGGCAGAGAGTGTGAAGCAGTAGACCAGGCAGGGCAAGGCAAGTGCTGGGCGATTTTGCATCGCAAGCCAAATGAGCAGCAACCCTGCCGGCAAACTAAACACAAACCCTAGGCCATGCGTGAACGTGTTGAGGGCCTCTTGTTTTGCATTTCCTTCATGCCATGTTATTGCCATAGGTTGCCGTTCGTTGCGTTTGCCGACACTTCTTTATTTCTCAGGGGCATCTGTTTGTTCGTTGGACTCGCGGGGGACGAGCACAAAACGTTGAAGCGCACCACCAGCGATAGCTCCGAGGATCGGAGCGACAATATACACGGTAAGCCAGCTTGTGTCCGTTAGGCCGGGAAGGGCAACTGGTCCCCAACCCGCCAAGTAGGCGAATAGTCTTGGCCCAAAATCTCTTGCTGGGTTGAAGCAGGCTTGAGTTAGCGGTGCAAGAAACGAGATCAAAGCGGAGACGGTGAGTCCGATAAAAACCGGCGCGAGATTGCTTTTCGGCGCGGCTTGGTTGCGTGAGTCCGTAAGCGCGAATACAACTGCGGCCAAAATTGTGGTTCCCAAAAACTCCGCCAGCCAAGCTTGGGTGTGCGAAAAGCGGCTACGCAGTATTGCATGCCGCTCGGCATCATAGGGTTCTTTCCCAGAAGCGAGGCTGCCAGGATTTGGAAAGTACTCGCCGTAACACATGGCTGTGACAACGCTGCCTGGAGTTCCTCGCGTAACTTTCTTATCGCTCTCTTTTGCAGCGATGAATCCGGAGAACAAGTAGAACAGGATCGAAGCCGCAATAAATGCTCCTGCCGTTTGTGCGATGACGTAGGGCATAACGAGTCGCCATGGATGGCGTCCCCAAACAGCAAATGCAATGGTTATTGCTGGATTGATATGCGCGCCACTAATCGAGTCGACCGTATAGATCGCCAGCATGATCGCAACCCCCCACACCACAGCGACTTGCCAAACCCCGCTCTGGGCGTCCATAAGTACCGCTGCATGGACCGCGCCGCACCCGAAGAGTATCAGGATCATCGTTCCAAAAAACTCGGCCATCATGAGTCGTACAAGTGTAGGGGAGTTTGCTGGCATCGTTTTTCAGGCTCTCACTTCTAGTGCGTTTGAAGGGGGGAGGGGCCCGGAATTGTAATCGATAACTCGCATACGAGGTTTCTGTGAAGTCGCGGTGCTGTGCAATTCACGCCGAGTTCGCTTAAGATAGCGGAACGGATTCGATTTTTGAAATTTCACTGCGAAGACTGCCGTGTCACATTCCGCCCCCCCCTTTATTGAGCGATTCGTCATGAAGAAATCCTTTTGGTTATGTGCAAGTTTGGCGTTGTTCTTGATTTCCAAATCGGAATGCAGAGGTCAAGAAAAAGCGGAGGCTGCGACTTCCGCCCAAAAATCGGAACGGGACTTGCCGGCCGCCGACGGTCAGCCTGGAACTGGACCTTTAAGGCAATCAGACTGGTATAGGGACCTTTGGAATTCGAAGCGCAGGGCTTGGTTCGAATCGACGCAGAGCGATCAGGGAGCATTGGTGTTTTTGGGTGACTCAATAACGCAAGGCTGGCCCAATCTCGAGGAGTACTTTCCTGGGTTCAAGATTGCCAATCGAGGGATTAGCGGCGACACGACCCGCGGAATGCTCATCCGTTTAGACGGAGATGTCTTGGCGATAAATCCCAAAGGCATTGTGCTTTTGATGGGCACCAATGACCTTGAGGAGAATGCGGAACCGGAAACGATTGTCAGCAACGTTTCGCAGATCATCAAGAAACTGAAGTCGCATGACGGCAAAATGCCGATTGTGCTTTGCTTGATTTTCCCAAGCGCCGAATCGAAATCGCGACCAACTGAAAAGATTCAAGCTACCAACAAGCTGTTGAAGCAACTGGTTAAAGGGGATTCTCAAATCACCGTTCTGGAAACGTTCAAATTGTTCGCTGATCCCAAGGGAGATGCGAAGATCGAGGAATTTCCGGATTTGTTGCATTTGAATAAGCTGGGATACGACAAATGGGCTGCCTCCCTTAGGCCCGTTTTGGCCACATTGGGATTCATCGAGAACCAAGACGATCATTTCGTTCTCGAGCCAGGATTCGTTAGCCTTTTCAACGGAAAAGATCTCTCTGGCTGGGAGTTTCATGAGAAAGGAACCGATCGGACAATGGAGAAATTTGATGGAAAGAATAGGACATCGGATGGCCGCTACGTCGCAATGCACGGTCGACTCGTGGTGACAACGCCAGTGGAGGGAAGCCGAATCCAACAGTTATGGACTTCGAAAGTCTTTCCCTCGGACTTCGTTTTGAAGCTCGAGTTTCGCGCGACTCCAGATGCCGACAGTGGAGTTTTCATTAGAAAACCACAGCTTCAGTGCCGCGACTATCCGATCGCAGGGCCCTACAAGGAGCTTAAAAACTATCGATCTCAGGATTGGAATGAATTGGTTGTCACCGTGAAAGGTGAGAGTGCACACTGTATTTGCAATGGCGAAGTTTTGGAGTCGATGCTTCGAGTTCCTGCGACAGGTCCAATCGGCTTGGAGGGAGATCGTGGGCAGATGGAGTATCGACGCATTCGGTTGCTTGACCAAACGAGATGACGGGTGCGGAAATGCGATTTTTTTAATTTTTAGGTTCAAGAACTTAAGCAAAACCTGCAATATGGATGCAAAGTAATCATTTTTGGGCTTGGAATCATCCCGGCGCGTAGTAGTATTCAATTGAGAGAGTCTCGCCCAGCTTTTCTAGCTAGTTCCCCAAGGTTGACTTAAGTTCAGCTTTTTTTGCCCAATGCCGTCAATACGGCTTTCGTTTATAGAATGGAGATTCCGAATAATGACTACCCCAACCGTTTTTGTTGTAGACGACGATGAAGGTTCGCGGAATTCGATTGAGTGTCTTTTGGATGTTCACGGTTTGACCTGTGCGACTTACGAATCTGCCGAGAAATTCCTTGAATCGCATTCGGAAGCACCGGTCGGTTGCGTCGTCACCGACTTGAACATGCCAGGCATGACGGGTCTCGAGCTTTACCAGCAGACCAGGGAACGAGGTTGGGTTTTGCCGACCATAATCGTGACCGCATTCGGTGAAGTCGCTTCGTGCGTCAAAGCATTCAAGTCAGGCGTGATCGACTATATGGAAAAGCCAGTTCCCACCGAGGCGTTGATTTCCCGAGTGAAGGAATGTTTGGTAGAAAGTCAGCTTGCAAGTGAGCAAGAGGTGTCGTCTCGCGACGCTGAGAAAAAGCTGAAGAAGTTGACGAATAAAGAAAACGAAGTTCTTGAGCTTTTGGTTGCAGGCAATTCAATGAAGAATATTGCAGCCGAATTTGGGACAAGCTTTCAGGCTGTTTCGCGGCATCGCCAGAGAATCCTTGAAAAATTAGGAGTCGAAGGGGACGTTTCGCTGGCTCGCTGGGTCCTGGATCATCGACGGTTTGCAGTTGCAAAATAGACGCACCCATGCTGCGGCGGGATTCTGCTAGGCGTGAGTGCGGTAACGCATGTACCAGAGTAGACAAGCGATCGACTTTGCATCGGTGATTTTTTTATCGCGCAGCAAGCAATCCACTTGGGA
>JBBRGW010000337.1:0-4986 GCA_038223525.1 Pirellulales bacterium | reverse complement strand
TCATTACCCCCTCGTTGGACGAAATGGTCCATGTCGCTAAGGAGATGCAACGCGAGGGATTCACCATCCCTTTGTTGATCGGTGGCGCAACCACGAGCTCCAAACACACGGCTGTTAAAATCGCTCAGCACTACCAACACGAAGTCGTCCACGTACTGGACGCTTCCCGAAGCGTACCCGTTGTCGAAAAACTCGTGAACCCAGAGTCGCGTCAAGCGTTTGCGGTCGAGATCAAAGCAAAGCAAGAGGACGAACGTGCCAGTTTTGCAATGCGTCGAGATCGTAAATTCGTCGATTTCGCCGATGCGCAAAAAAGAAAATTTGAAATCGATTGGGAGTCCTACACCCCGCCGAAACCAAAGTTCGTGGGTGTCCGCGATATCGAAGTTTCCGTTGCAGAACTCCGACCTTACATCGATTGGTCCCCATTCTTTATGACCTGGGAACTCAAGGGCAAGTTTCCGAAGATCTTCGAGGATAGTTTCGTCGGAGAAATTTCCAAAGAACTATACGACGACGCGCAAGTTGTTCTCGATAGCTTTGAAAAAGATCCGAGCATCAAACTCAAAGGGGTCTATGGCTTTTTCCCAGCCAAGAGCCTCGGTGACTCCATTGCGATTTACTCGGATGACGTTCAGTCCGAAGAGATCGCTCGCTTTGAAATGCTGAGGCAACAATGGGAACGCGTTGGACAAAGCTCCTTCCGCAGCTTGTCCGACTACGTTTCCTCGAACGGGAAAGAAGACTATATCGGCGCGTTTGCAATCACGGCCGGGCATGGAGTCGATGAGATTGCAAAACGTCTTCGCGCTGAGATGGAGGATGGTAAATCGATTCTCGTCCAAGCGTGCGCGGATCGGCTCGCGGAGGCCTTTGCCGAGATGCTCCATCAACGCGTTCGGAGCGAATGGGGAATCCAAGAGGAACTCACTAACGAGGATTTGATCGAGGAAAAATACCAAGGTATTCGACCTGCCGCCGGTTATCCGTCGTGTCCTGATCACACCGAGAAAGCGACTCTCTGGAAACTGCTCGATGTCGAGAAGCGGGCAGGTATTACGCTTACCGAAAGTTATGCCATGTGGCCCGCGGCGTCCGTTAGCGGATTGTATTTCTCCAATCCAGAAGCCAGATACTTTGCCGTCGATCAAATCACACGCGACCAAGTAGAGGACTACGCGAAACGCAAGGGATGGCCAATTTCCACCGCCGAGCGTTGGCTCTCACCCAATCTCGGCTACGACGCTTGAGTTTGCTCAGCAAAAAAGTGGGGTAAGGCGCTGCAAAACAATTACTGACCGCAATGAAAAGCGTAGGATAGGCTTCCAGCTTGCCTTCGCTAATTGATTACAAGCCGGAAGCTTGCGCCACACAGTGAAGCCGGGCAGTTTCTGCTGATGGCAAGTGCGAACTACTTGATTTTAACTCTGCTGCCTCGGTGACGCGACACCAACAGCTTAAACAGCGATTGCATGTCGCCGTCTGCTCCAAGCAATTGATCGATCTGGATCCCTTCTCCTGCCCATTCCGCCAACGCTGCATAGAGCTCCAGCGGTTTATGCACAGCCACCACCACTCGATTCGATAGGTCTTCGATGCGAAGCGTCTCAACCCAAGGCTGATCAGCAAGCCTCGAGGCTAGGAGCCTGACCTGCGGACTGACGATAGACAACTCTTGTGGTAAGTCCGCCATCATCCCACGCAACTCGCCCGCAGTCCCCGATGCGAGCAACCTGCCTCCATAGATCAACATAAACGAGTCGGTCACCTTCTCGACCTCGTGCAGTACATGGCTTGCCAACAGGAGACTGCGCCCCCGCTTTGCCCATTCGATCAATAGCTCGGTCATCTGATGACGGCCAACTGGGTCCAACCCATTAAAAGGTTCGTCCAAGATAAGCAACTGGGGTTCGGTCGCGATCGCTTGCGCGAGCTTACAACGCTGCCTCATCCCCAACGAGTAAGTGTTGATGGGCCGATCCATGGCCTCTTTGATTCCGACCTTTTCCAATACTTCACAGGTTCTTGCATGAGCGCTGCGAGGATCCCAACCACTCAGGGCGAGCAATTGCTCCACCCAACGCCTTGCAGTAACACCAGGGAGCAGGATGTCGGTTGCCGGACAAAGTCCTACATGCCGCAAAACATTTGGATTGGCGTAGGGGTCTTGCCCGAAAACGCGGACGTTACCGAGTGTCGGTCGAAGTGCTCCGGTTATCAATCCAATCAACGTCGACTTGCCGGCACCATTGGGGCCGACCAAACCATAAGCACCTGGAGGTAGCTCGACGTTCAGGTCATTGACCCCAATGACGTTCCCGTACAGTCGGGTCGTATGTGCCAATTCGATGATGGATTGCGCATTTTCCATGACTAGACCTTGAGCATCCTAGCAACACGCCATCGAGCAATGGTGTAACCCATCAATGTAACTACCCCGCAAAGGATCCACGGCCCAATGAGATGCCGATCCTCCGGCAACAGACCAAAGATCTCTTCCTGCAAATGCCCCAAAATATGATAAGGTGAAATCATGAGCCAACGCTGTTGCAGTTTGATTGCGTCTTCTTGATTGAACAGGGCTGATCCCGTCAACACCAGGTACGTCACCCAACCGACAATCCAAATAGCAAACCATGAAAATGCTGCAAAGCGACTCTCTTGAGTGAGCGACGAAAAGGCCAATGCAACAGCCGAGGTCGGCAATATCAGAACAACAGTTCCGAGCAAAATACGGAGTGGAATATCCCAAGTCTGCAGGAAGGCGGCCGGGTCATTGGTCAACAAAAGCCCGAAGGTGTAGACAGCCAATGCGGGGACGGTCGTTATCATCGCCAGTAGAAAGTACAAAACGCATGCTTTGCCCAACACGTAACCGCTCGGCGACAACGGTCGTGAAAGATACAGCAAGTAGCCGCGACTTCTTAAATCGTAACTGATCAATCTTGGTGCGACTAACCCAATCACGACAACGATCCAAAGGGATTGTGGGTACCGAAAATACCATAGCAACAAATGGGACCAAGCCAAATGACGTTGTGTTGCAACGTCTGCTGTCTCCGAGATGATGGGCGTGCGTTCGCGTGTACGATCCCTAAAACGATTGCGAGGCCCCATCGGATCGACCCTAGAGGCAAGGAATCCATTGAACATCCTTCTATAGGTTTCGTCGCGGGTCGATTGTTCAAAGAGGCCAACTCCAAACATCGTAATGAGAGCAGGGAAAGTAGCGAACAGAAGAAATCGCTTTAGCCACGTTCCTCGCCACACCAACGAGATTCCGGTCGTAGCCACAACGGTCCATCGCAACCATTCGCGAGAACGCGAGCCCGTCCAAGTTCGATATCCCAGATCAAGAATTGGCATGTGTCTTCTCGCTTACTATTTCCATAAAGAGGTGCTCGAGGGAATTTTTCGATTCATCCATCCTTTCGACGAGTACTCCTGCACGTTGGCTCGCAGACCAAATCGTAGCCGCAATCGCGATGGACTCCCCTTGCACCAACAGCTCTGTATCCCTGTCGGTTTGAACAGAAAGTCCCTCGCGTCGAAGCGCCTCAGCCAATCGTTCCGCGTTGCAGACTACCCGAATCTGAAGCCCAGATTGGATTGGGCGTTGCATGCTTGCCAACGAGTCTGCTAGTCGCACCTGTCCGCGCACCAGGATGATGACTTGATCGCATACATACTGAACATCGTGCAGGATATGAGTGGACAGCAGAATGGATTTCTCAAATCGATGAGCGAGTGCATGAATACGGTCCAAAAACTCTTCACGCTGAGTCGGATCCAAGCCCGTTGTTGGTTCGTCTAGGATAATCAAGCTCGGGTCATGTACGAGCGCTTGTGCAAATTTGAGCTTCTGCCTCATGCCGGTCGAATAAGTTTCCACATTGCGATACCGTTCTTGCCCAACGTCGCAAAAATCGAGCACTTCATGGGCTCTTCGAAGGGCTTCGGTGGATGGTAGCCCAGAAAGGCGAGCCATCATTTGCACCGATTCGATACCTTGCAAGCCCAGGATATAACAGTCGTCCTCAGGCAGATAGCCAATTTTGTCCCGGATCGATTTTACGTTAAGCGGCCAAGCTTGTCCCAAAACTGTGCCAGCCCCTGAATCCACTTGAACCAGTCCGAGCACCGCCTTGATGAAGGTACTCTTGCCCGATCCATTGGGCCCGAGCAATCCGGTAACGCCGACGGGGACAATCAGATCCACGTTCTTTAACGCAAAATTGCCAGCGTAGCGTTTGGTTAATCCCTTGATATCGATGACCGGTGACAAGCTGGAAGCAATTTCTATAAGAGTGTAAGTCGACTTCGTTGTCCGAAGCAACTAAGTATTGCGAGGCAGGAAGCCTTAGTTTAACTCCCTATTCGACATACACCAAAGTCCCTTGGGGATTTTCCCTGCCCTGCGATTCAGAAATGGGACATTTGCCAGATGGAAACGGGACGGTGCGCTAATCATTAAGATTTACCGATCAGTTCCTTGCCCATCCACGGCCGAAGAACGGCGGGTATTCGAATCGATCCGTCGGCGAGTTGATGGTTTTCCATCACGGCAATAATTGCACGGCTGATTGCAATGGCGGTACCATTCAGTGTATGAACAAGTTGCGTCCCTTTTTCGTTTTTGGTTTTCGAACGAATGTTGAGTCGTCGAGCTTGGTAGTCGGTGCAATTGGAGGTGCTTGTCACTTCGCCCCATTCACCACCGGTCCCGCGTCCCGGCATCCACGCTTCGAGGTCGTACTTGCGATAGGCCGGTCCGCCCAAATCGCCCGTCGCTGTGTCAACGACTCGAAATGGGATCTCAAGGAGATCGAACAAATCGCATTCAAGTTGACGCAGCTGCTCATGCACGGCATCGCTTTGATTAGGGAGCGTGAAAGCAAACATCTCTATCTTAGTGAACTGGTGCACTCGATATAGCCCTTTGGATGCACGACCTGCTGCGCCCGCCTCGGTGCGGAAGCAGTGGCT
>JBBRGW010000336.1:0-4995 GCA_038223525.1 Pirellulales bacterium | reverse complement strand
TATCCTGGAAATGGTAACAGAAAAGTATTTGGTTCTAGCCGCAAAGGAATGGGAAGCAAGACTCGATGCGCAGCGGATCTTCGAACTGATCGTCGATGCATTGGTACGAGGGGACATTCGTCGCGTCGCACAACTGACCACCGAGAACTTCACAGGTCCACTGCAAGCGATCATTCCTTGGTGCACCAATCGATTTACCGAATCGATGCTCGAACAATGCCGCGAGCGATGGGGCGATCAATTCTGGGGCTTCTTGATGCTGGGCGGCATGTCCGGCGGCGGTATGGGTTTCTTCTTTGAACCGGCAGTTCAAGCCGAGGCTCGCCAGTGGTTGCTCGAAACGCTAGTTGCGACTAAGCGAAGCATGCAAACTCGATTGCCATTCGCAATGGACCCTGTTGTCTACGATTTCGCAATCAACGATCGCGGTTCCTGGTGCGAACTGCTAACCGGTGAGTCGGCGACGATGCCCGACGGATACTACGCAATCGTCGCACCGAAACTGATTCGTAAAGACATTCGCGAGTTGAGCGAGCAATCACAACGCGAACTCATGCGATTGAATCGTTCCTGCCGGGAAGGGGATGGTCGCGCTCGCTGGCTACTCGATCGATTGCTGCCGCAAGCGCAAGCCGAATCGGACACCAAGTCGCAACTCGCTGAACTCTTGAAAGCGAACGGCTTCGACCGAGCACAACACGAACAAATCCGCGCAGACCTGCTATCCGGTCGCATTGGACTATCTGAGAACCGATTGCCACCTCAAACGGTGATCCTAGATGTTGCACGGGATGATATGATCGACTTGCGAGACTACCATCTATCTTCGGCCACGGACAACTCGGATGAAGCTCAGCTTGGAAGAGAAGCACTTAGATCCGGGCAAGTGGCAGTCGTCTCTTTGGCTGCCGGTGTTGGTTCGCGATGGACTGGTGGGGCAGGTGTTGTCAAAGGTCTTCATCCATTTGCAAAGTTTGCTGGCAAGCATAGAAGTTTCATCGAAGTTCATTTGGCGAAAAGTCGGTTGACCTCCGAATTGTTTAATTGCGCCGTACCGCACGTATTTACAACTGGCTATATGACTCATGGTCCGATGGAAACTCATTTGGCTAATGTGTCCAACTATGGCTATGCAGGCCCAGTCTTGCTCTCCAAAGGCATGTCCGTTGGATTGAGAACGATTCCGACAGCCCGCGACCTGCGATTCTTCTGGGAAGAGATGCCGCATCAAATTCTAGATGAACAACAACAGAAGGTGCGAGAGAGCGGGCAAGCTGCTATTTTGGGTTGGGCCAAATCGGTTGGTGAAGCCAACGACTACACTGATAATTTGCCGCAGCAATGTATGCACCCAGTTGGTCACTGGTATGAGATCCCAAACATGTTGCGCAATGGATTGCTCCATCGCATGCTTACCGATAGGCCTTCCCTGAAGTATTTGCTGCTGCATAACATCGATACGTTGGGTGCGAATCTACATCCGCTCGTACTTAGCAAGCACATCGAATCGGGAGCTTGCCTGAGTTTCGAAGTCGTCGGGCGTCGCATGGAAGATCGCGGTGGTGGTCTGGCCGTCGTGGATGGCAAACGCAGGCTGCTAGAAGGTATGGCCATGCCAAACGAAAGAGATGAATTCGGTTTGACATACTATTCCTCAATGACCACTTGGATCGATATCGATCAGTTATTAGCGTCTTTCCGTCTTGATCGACTCAAATTGGCCAATAGCGCCGCGGTAGATCAAGCGGTGCGGACGATGGCGACCAAACTGCCAACCTATATCACCATCAAGGACGTAAAGAAACGTTGGGGGTTGGGCCAGGAAGATGTGTTCCCAGTGACGCAATTCGAGAAGCTCTGGGGAGATATGAGCACCCTCTCTGACATCGCCTGCGAGTACATCGCAGTGGAAACGATGCGAGGCCAACAAATGAAGGACCCTGGTCAATTGGATGCATGGGTGCGAGATGGATCAGCCGCATATATCGACGGGCTGTGCAAATGGATATAAAAGCCTAAGGAAATTCTCTCAAAGTTTTGGGTAAAGACACCGGCGGCTACCGCCTTGCCACTCACAAAGCACAAGCCAAACGACGCCACAATCACTTTTCCGTTGCAGCAGCTTGTATCTTCCGAATGCGAATGCGGTTTCCTGCCGCTTGTGGCGAATTCTCGTATTCGTACTCGGCGATCGCTGCAACCGTGTTCCCTTGTTGTTCGTAATTGCGTCCCAGCAAGTAGTGCGCTTGAGCATGCCAGCGTTCGGTGCCTTTGATTTGCAACAATCGTTTCGAGAGCCAATCCTTGGACGTATCCGTTTTGCCCAAGTCCCAACTGAGCATGCCTAGAAAAATCGCCACATCAAACTTGGAGCGACGATAGAACTGTTGAGCTTGTGCGATCCTAAATTGAAATATCTCCAGCGTTTCGTTAGGGTTTTTGACAACGCCCAGGCTCTTTTGGATATCGCGATCGTACTGCATGTCGTTCAGCGTCTTCTCGTCGACACGGACATCCATGTACGCTCGCAATGCGCCCGGAACCTCGACCGTGTTCTCAAACTGACCTTTAAAATGCAGGTTTCTAGCTCGGCTGATTGGAGTATCCATGATGAATACGCCAAACTTGTCCACGTAAGATAGCGAGAACGCAGATTGTTCGTTGAGTCTCTCACGAACGGATTGATTGTAGGCATGCGCTAACCAGGGAACATTCCATAGCCGTACGGAAAGTGCGGAATCTATCTTGGTGAGCTTTGCTTCCATTGCGTCTGCATCCATGCTGAGCCGAACCCGATTCTCACCCGTGATCGATCTTTCCAACGTATGCATCGTGCGTCCCAACGCAAAGGGTTCTACATCGATCAATGCGACTAGACCTTTCAAATCGGATTGCACTACCGGATACTCATCGAATCGGCCTGGCAGTCTCGCACGGCGCAGCACGGCTGGGTTTTCTTTTGCCTCGCGCAAAGTTGCAATTCCGTCCCCAGATTGACTCGGGATCGGGAGGCCCCATTGGGGTTCAAAGAGATACAATTCGCCAGCGATAGGGACTGCAATAGACCACAATCGCAAAGCCGCGTTTTCGGTCGCCCCCGTTTGGCTAGGCAATGCCAGAACCACACAATCGATTCCTTGCATGAACGCGAGTTGTGTAAACACCCTGGCGCGTTCCCACGTGTCACCCCGCGCGAACATCATGGTCTGCCAAGGTAGTTGCCTGTAGTTGGGGGCGTTGTCGTTGAATGGAAGCTGCTGGTAACCGGACGAGTTGTTGCTGTTAGGTAATTCCGAGTTCTGGACCAATCGCAGCGCGTCGGCCGGTTGCCCCTCGATCGCGACGTTGCAAATCGTCCAATCGAATAACTTCAGAGCCGACTCCAGCTGATTCCAATCGTCTGCCGGAAGTACGCCCTTTTGCTTCTCCAGCCAAGCCCCAAAAAGAACTTCTCGATAGGGCCTTTCGACGACCCACTTACTGGCCTCCTTAAGCATCTGGCATTGCAGCAAATACTCACATTCCGGTTCCGCAAACTCGAGCTTAGCCATTCGTTTCGAAAAATCGATAGTCCGAAGTTGCCCGGCAACCGAGTCAAGCAATCCCGATGATTTCCACGAGCCCGCATCCGTGACACTCTTCGACCAAGTGTTCAGCTGAATAATGATTTCACGCAGTGCAACGGTTCGGTCTATGCGGATCAACTGAGGTAGATAGCGAAATGCCTCGCGTATCGAGTCTCGATTCTCTTTGTTCGATGTCTGATTGGCTTGGATCTTCCGAATCCGACTACTTGATTGATTATCGCAACCGATCAGGCAGGCGAAAGTCAGCAAACTCACAATTGCAAATACCGGAACGAGCGGCAGGCGATCGGCACGCGGAATTCGCGCAACGAATGATGGGAACTTGGGCATCGGGCAAAGAAGTGTTCGGTTCATGAATCGATTGTAGAACAATTACACTAATTGTTCTTGCCCCTCTTCTGTCAGGAAATTTTGTCGGTCAAATCCAGTGGTTACGTATTCCAAGCGGCTACGGTTCGCCAAATCGTATGGACTCGTACCAAAACATTTTCGAATTGATCGAGGGGAACCATGTTCGGGCCGTCGCTAGGGCTTTCGCTCGGGCGAGGATGCGTTTCAAAGAAAACGCCGTCGATTCCGATAGCCGCTGCGGCTCTCGCTAAGGGTTCGACCATCGCTCGGTTCCCCCCCGTGGAACCTCCTAAGCCGCCAGGCTGTTGCACGGAATGCGTCGCATCAAAGATCACCGGCACCCCCATCGCTCGCATCACTGGCAAGCCGCTCATGTCGTTGACAAGCCGTCCATATCCGAAGAACGTGCCGCGTTCGCATAACATCAGGCCTCCGTGGCCGGTCGCCCGAACTTTTTCGACAACATACTGCATGTCCCCTGGGGCCATGAATTGCCCCTTTTTGACATTCAATGGCTTACCCGTTGCCGCGCAAGCGACCAGCAAATCGGTTTGACGTGCCAGGAACGCAGGTATTTGCAACAGATCGCAAACTTGCCCAACTGCTTCTGCTTGCTCGGGCAAATGAACATCGGTGGTCACAGGGCATCCGACTTTCTGACGCACTCGATCCAAGACGTTCAAGCCATAGTCGAGTCCATGACCGCGAAAACTGGTTCCACTCGTTCGATTCGCTTTATCAAACGAAGCTTTGAACACAAAATGAATACCGAGCCGATCGCACATTGAGGAGACGCTGTCTGCGATCTCTAAACAAAGCTCCAGCGACTCAATGACGCATGGACCCGCAATCAAAAGCAGCTTCTTTGAATCGCCACAAAGGTGTGGCCCAATTTTTACTGCCGTTTCAGTAGTCATACAGTTGGCCTTAAGGGTAGTTGAGCCTTTATGGAAGTCCCGCTTTCTGTGTGGGACCATAGCGTCCTTAGGCGAGCGGCAGGCTGAAAACTACCGTAGGATGGGACCATTGTCCCGTCCGTTGATTCGTTCGGGTCAAT
>JBBRGW010000335.1:0-5017 GCA_038223525.1 Pirellulales bacterium | reverse complement strand
GATGCTGCTGATGCATTCTTTTACATAATGCCCGCCATTTCTTACTGGAAGTACGAAGCTATACTTGTTCACGGGTTTCGACATTGTCTCGGGGCATACCGACGATCGCCGGTTTGGATTTGTAACGAAGAACTCGCATCCAACCAGTATAGTTACTCAACGACTCAATTGTTGGTCCCGATAATAGAGAACTACGTTTCTTATTCCATCGCGCCAATGGACCCCAGATTGAAATCCCTTGGAAAGGATTTTTTCAGGATTTGCTACCAAATAGTGAGGGTCTCCAGGTCGAATCACGTTCGTAAACTTAACATTTGAAAAACCGCACCAAGCTTCATGTACGGCTTCCGACAGTTCGCGAGTTGTAACTCCGATTCCGTTTCCTGCATTGAACGCTTCGGCTGCAGAGGAAGTCCAATCAAACGACATTGCAATCAACCGTACCAAATCTGAAATGTGGATCCAATCTCTTTGTTCCGAACCTGTCCCGTCCAGGCTAAGAAACGATTGTTCTTTGCGAAGGCGTCCGCACAAGTCAAAAACGAGCTGTTTCCTCAGGTTAGGTCCGAACACGGAAAAAGGTCTAATTACACAAGAAGAGATTCCATAATTCCGTCCGTAGGAACGACAGAGTTCTTCGGCAATGAGTTTATGAGAACCGTAAGGGCTAAACGGAATACCATGGTCTTCCTCACGGATGTTGGAGCAGTGATTTGTCCCGTAAACAGCCGCGCTTGAAACAAAAACAAGGCCTATGGACCTGCGCGATTGCCTGATCCAGTCCAGTGCCTGCAATGTTGAAATTACGCTTCGTTCGAAATCTTCATTCGGCTGCGTGATTGATTTGCCAACAGATGAGCCACCCGCTAGATGCACGATCAAATCCGGTACACCTGAGACAGAGGCCAATTGATCGAAATTGGATTTGCTTACGCTGCCGTCAATCCAACCTTCCAAACCTATTTGTGCAGCCTCGTCACTTGTATACGCGCCATGTCCAATTGTGGAAACTAAGTATTCTTGTGTCAAAAGAAAGCGAATGAGATGCGAACCGATGAAGCCCCTCCCGCCAGTAACCCAAATGCGTTTGCGAATCGAAGCGTCATTTTGCATTTTGAAACACGCGACTGAGACGTGGGGCAAGCGTCCCACTCGCTACTTCCTCGACGATTGATTGATAACTCTCACCAAAATTCCGAAAACGATTTGGCAGTTCTTTGAATGCGCGCTCCTGCCAACCAAGTTCCTTCTCCTCCGAATACTCGGAGTTTACCTTCCAGAGTAGCTCCCCAAGCTCGTTTTCGTTGTGTTCTGCAAAATAATAAGCGCGTTCAGGCGACTGCTCTCGATGCACAGGAATGTCCGAAAGCAGAACTTGCTTTCCGAGAGATTTTGCCTCTTCTACGGAAGTGCTCCAACCCTCAAAATGAGAGGGGTTAATGACCCCTATCGAGCCTTTCATAATGGCCACCATATCCTGGTAAGGGATGACACCCGGCGTTTTGAAGGATTCGCCTAACCCTGCGGTTGCAACTTCCTTCATCAGCGTTTCATAAAAGTCGGGGTGCCGTGGGTCGAAAGTCATTCCGGTGGCTACTACTCGTAGTCGCTTTCCTGCCATCTTCAGTTTAGCTAGCGCCTTGATGACCACGATGTGATTCTTATGGGCCCAAAATTGATTGGGTAAATGAAAGTAGGGACCGTCGATACCATACTTTTTTCGAACGTTTTGTTGATCTTCTAACGTGGGCACGCAGTTGCCACAATTCGAAACGAATTGAAGCACTTTGGATTTGGCTAGCGATTGTTTATCAAAAACTTCGAGATCGCGCCGTGCATCGTTGCTGCTAACGATGACTTTCGTCCAGGTCTTTAGGTCCTTTCGAAAGTCCCTATCCCGTTGTGTTTGTTCCGCCGACCGGAAGAAATCTGGTCGACGCATGTGCTGAAAGTCAGGAATCCAACCAATACTTGCAACCTTACTCCTTGGTTCGAGCGCACGGGCATGTGACAAAACGGAGATTTTGTGTTTCCGCAAGAATTGCTCAATAAAATAGGAACGTCGAAAAAGTCTCTCTACAATCCTTCGAACACGGTACAAAGTTTCCCTGCGTTCTATGAGACGACTCCGAATGATTTGCCAACTTGGCAACTGCGATGTGAACTCGGTACTCGTTTTCGTTGAGGTGACAATCACAGGCTCAATCGTACGATTGGAAATAGCGTCAATCGCACGCAGTAAATTGGCGAAGTAATTCATCTCCCCAATTAAACCGCTTTTGTTCATTGAGAAAATAAATCCAACTCGGATCTTTGGTTTTTGATCTATCAAACTCTTTTGCTCCACGCTGGGCGCGAACTTCGCACTGCGTCTAAATCGATCTTTCTAGAAAGAGTCGCCGTATCATTAGCCAACTATTGGATAGTGTAGTTGAGGTTTACCAAATTGAGAATCGAATTGCCGAAGACTTCACCTGGCTTGTACTGAAGTGTAATCAGATCTCCGGGCTGGACAATAGGCCGGTGTTTGGGGTCGCGAAGCGAAAGGTTTAGGTCCACGCGAATGGAAACCTGCTGCTTGTTGCGGAGCTTGCGAGTAATGATCGCACGTGTCGGCGGAAGGATGTTTCCCGGCCCTGTGCCTGTACGAATCACCGCGATCCCACTGGCTCCTCCAACGCCGCCGATGGAGCCGTTGGCCAGCGAAATGGCTTCCACGATATCGATGTCGTGATCTCTAGGCATGGGAACAATACCGCCAGGCAACAGACCTGCTGTATAAAAAAAGTCCTCTGATCGACCTCTTAGGTAAACTATGTCCCCTTCCCTTAGCGTAATGTCTTCTTGACTTATGCACGTGGACTGACAGGGCTCGACCCACAGCGGAATGCGTTTCGCATAAGACTCGCACTCGTTTACCAGTGACATGGACTCGAATTCGGCAAAGTTGAAATTGGTCGGCGCAATGTCGGCAACCGCAGCCTGGACGGCCGAAGCAGGTCGAACAGAAGACGCAGGCTGAACCGCTGCTGATTGCACAGGAAGCGATAAAGCAGGCTCCGAAACTGGCTGCCCTCTCAATTCCAACCGATACCTATTCGTACCTGCTTGTGGCTCAGGCTCGGGTTCAACCCGTTTGGCAGGCTCCGCAGATTTGGTCGGCCCCGAAATTTTTGGTTGCTTTATCGACTGAGGTTGCCTGATCGACTTATTTGGCTTCGGTGGCTCGAGGGTCTCGAATGTCTCGACGCTCTCGACCGGTTTCGACGGCTTGACCGGCTCATCAGGCTTAACAAGCTCCGTCGGATGATTCCAAACCTGCCGATAAACGTCTTCGTGAATAGCGTTTCGACGCAGTATCCAGACTTCATTGAAACTATCGTAGCCGGGCATTCCCCCGGAAATGGTCAACGCATGCAACACATCATTTTGAAAGGCGGGTAGGTCTACAACTTGGGCATGTCCGCGCTTTGTAAGCAGTGGTGCCGACTTCGATAGAAACGAAGGGCTATCGACAAGCGATTCGTCGCGGATCACCAAGACGCGAGTGACTCGGCTTCGAACCAATGTCAGATAGACATACTCTTTTCCTTGCTGAATGACTTTGCGATCGACGTACTTCTTCGAAATCAACTCGGTAGCTTGTTCCACCGTAAGTCCTTTCAGACTAACTTCGCCGATGAGCGGCAGCTGAAGTTTACCTGACACATTGATTTCGAAGGGAAGGCCCACCGCGGGTGTCAGGCTCTGACCGGTTGGTGGATAATAGATGTTGGAAAAATTGGGCTGCCCTTGAAGTAGCGGCGCGTTTTGATCGGTACCGGCGGGGACTAGCCCTTTTACATACACCCCCAAAATATCGCCAGCATCGAGTGTGTGCACTTTCGGAGCGGTTTGGCCAAGCAACGCCAAATTCAGTTGCTGCCGCTTGCCCTTTTCCAACCCTTTCACACTGTCCGGAATGCGATCCGCGGGGATTGCGTAGTTAGAAAAAGTAATGCAACCTGGCAGCAAACATAACAATATCGCAATGCACAAAAGCGTTGCCGCTGAGGAGACTTTTCGCTTCAAGAAAATGTACATTTGGGCATTCATACTAGTTTGAAAACGAGACTCGCAAAGTAGACGATTCCCACATCATCGCGATGGAACGTTGTTGGATTGGTTCGCGCCACATTGACATGCTGTCGCAGCTCCAAGTGCAAAGCCGGAGTACCAATGCTCGATCCGCATCTTGCCCTCCGCCGTTTGAAACTTCGCATCCCAATAGCATTGAGGTGGTACCACTGGACTGGCTCCGTCACCTCCCCGGCTGACGTCCACAAATCCGGACTTAAATCCACCTGCAAAGTCCGCGGTGCGGTCTGCGACATGGACGTTCGATTTGCACGCATGCCATGCCAGTCGTGCCTTGTGTTCGGTCGAAGCTCGAAAACGGTAGTCAGCAATCGATGCGCAACCACTGACGGCCACAAATGCGATTAAGAACAATGTTCGCGTCATCGCTACTTCCTTGAAGCCAACCATAACGCCTCTCTCCGCTCGAAATCCGTCAAATCCTTGCGAGAACTCCCCCCTCTAGGGATTCTTGGTCCACAGCCCTATTTATCGGATCAAATAGACTGTTCGCCCCTAGGAAAACACCAGCGGAAAACATGTATCATTCGGCTCAAATAGAACAAACGGAATAATCGGAAGGATCGTGGTCACTTTTCTCGGCTATGCCATCCATGTTTTTTGCTTAGAAAAGCATCTTGAAATTCGCTTTCTGCGAATCGATGCATTAGAGATAAGCAGCCCAAAGTAGCTCGAAAGGCAATAAGATTTGCTTTAAGTGGCGTTTAAAAGAAAAGAAAACACCAAAAACAGGTCGTTGTCTTGTTGAAGGCTGAGTGGGAAATGGTTAGCTTTACCTTCATCCATGTATTTGATCCCCGTTTTCAGGAATGCATCTATGAATAGTCGCGGAACGATTTCAAAAGGTTTTGGCGTCTTGGCAATCGCGATATTGAGTACC
>JBBRGW010000334.1:0-5022 GCA_038223525.1 Pirellulales bacterium | reverse complement strand
CTATGGTCCGGTCCGGATGTTTGCTGAACAAAAGCTCGCCAATGGCCAGACTCTTCGAAGTCTACCCATTGCGATTCAATAGGATTGAGAGTGGCTGGTGGCTGGTGGCAGGTGGCAGGAGGCTGGTCGCTGGTCGCTGGTGGCTGGTGGCTGGTGGCTGGTGGCTGGTCGCTGGTCGCTGGTCGCTGGTGGCAAATTTCCGAACACAACTCCCGACTCCAAACTCGAAACTCCTTAAACCTTAAACCTTAAACCTCAAGCCTCAAGCCTTAAGCCTCAAGCCTTAGGCCTCACTTCAACGCTTTCGTTAGATCGGAGATCGATCGGCCTTGGACTTGGTAGACGTACTTTAAGACTTCTGCAACGGCGGCATACTCACTTAGCGGGATCGCTTGGCCGACTTCGACTTGTTTGAACAGTGCTTGCGCCAACGGCTTGCGTTCCACGATTGGGATGCCGTGTTCCAGGGCGATCTTACGAATTTTGGCCGCGACCAAACTAGCTCCCTTGGCCACGACAATCGGTGCTTTCATCGTCAATGGGTCGTATCGCAGCGCGATTGCTAGTTCAGTTGGATTTGTGACTACAACGTCTGCTTTGGGCACGTCGGCTGTCAAGCGCTGTGCGGCGATATCGCGTTGAATGCGTCGCCGACGCGATTTGACTTGTGGGTCCCCTTGCATCATCTTCATTTCTTCGCGAAGCTCTTCGTCTGTCATTCGCAGGTCCTGTTCGTACTTCCAGCGTTGGAACGCGTAGTCGACGACCGATAGGATCAACAGAGCGGCTGCTACGTTTCGGCAAAGATCGATCATGGTTGTCCAAATGAATTGCCCAACGGTCTCGACGCTGGCTCCACCCAAGGACAATATGGACTCCCATCGGGACCAGACCCCCATCAATAGAATGCCCGACACCAATCCAATCTTGAACAGTCCGAATCCTAGCTTCGAAGCGTTGACGATCGTAAAGAGTCGTTGAAAGCCTTGGATCGGGTTGATGCGAGTGAAATCGATTCCGAGTTTATCCGGCAGCCAAAGCGGCCCCACTTGTGCAAAATGCACAACGAGGGAGGTGCAAAGCACACCGCCTAACAATGGCAACAATGCGAGACTTCCCTTGCTAATGAGCCTTACGACTTGCAGGACCGCAGTCTGTGGATCTGCTCGCCAGTCCAATGGCCGATTGATCTCTTCTTGAATGAGTTCAATGAGCATGCGAAATATCTGGGGTCCGGTAAAGTCGAGAAGGATGACCCCGGCAAGAAGCAAAACAGCGGAGGTCAAGTCGGGACTTCGAACGACGTTCCCTTCTTCCCGTGCCTTTTGGCGACGGTAATCGGTTGGGTCATGTTTCTTTTCGCCGCCACTATCCGCCACTGCCAACCTCGCTCCCGCCTGGAAACAAAGCCGCAGTCATTTCAATCCACTGGGCCAGTTCGTTCTGGAAGACCCAACCGATGCTAGCCATCGACATCATCAAGACCAGGATCATGACCGTTACGTTGATGTTAAAGCCGATGGCCATGATGTTCAGCTGTGGCAGGGTGCGACCGATCAAGGCAGTTACAAAGTTTGCCAGCAGCAACGCGATCGCGGGTGGAGCCGCGGCCCGCATACCGACAGAAACACTGTGTCTGAGCAGATCGTGCAAGTGCATTAGCCATTGCTCTTCGGCCAGAACACCACCGGCCGGATAGTGTTCAAAGCTGTCCAAGCAAGCACCCAAGACGATGCGATGCCCACCCAAAGTCAAGAACAATGCCATCGCGACCCAAGAAAACATTTGACTGACAACCGTTACTGTCTCTTGCGTCGTTGGATCGGCAGCTTGTGCGACGTCCATGCTGGCGAGCGAACTGATCACTTGTCCTCCGACCTGAAGGCTTGTAACAATCATCAAAACAGCGGTGCCAAAAAGAAGTCCCAGCAGCAACTCTTTGGCGAGTCCAATCACGATCCCTGCAAGATGCGGTGGCAGCGGAGTCGCGTTGGACATCACGAGCGGTGTAACCGACATGGCGATCATCAATGCAAGTAGAACTTTGACACGGTTCGGGACCGAGGAACCCTGGATGGGTGGCATCATGACAAGGAGCGGAGCAGTGCGACCGAGCACGCAAAGAAAGGTCCACATCGGACCATACAACAACGATGCAATCAAATCGCCACTGGACATTGCGAACCCTATCGATGCTTATCGCTCGGACATGTGCGGAGGAAGTTGTCGGAGCACGGTTTTCGAATAGTCGAGCATGCGATCGGTCAGCCACGGCAAGCAAACAATGATTGCGAGCGTCATCGCAACTAGCTTGGGTACAGTGCTGACAGTCTGATCCTGTATTTGCGTTAGCGCTTGAATCAATCCAATTGCAAGACCGACGACTACTCCAACGACGAGTAGCGGTGCTCCAACAATGAGAGACATCAAGATTGCATCTCGCACTAAGTCGATAGCTTCGTTTGGTGACATTGTCTTGACCCTTTGTTTTTTTTCAATCAACCTGAATAAGTACCGAAACTGTCCAACAGCATCTCGACCACCAGTCGCCAGCCGTCTACCAATACAAACAGCATCAGTTTGAACGGCATCGAGATCATGGCTGGCGGCAACATCATCATGCCCATCGAAACCGTTACCGATGCGATCACAATGTCCAGAATTAGGAATGGCAGATAGATTTTGAAGCCCATCAAGAAAGCTGTCTTGAGTTCGCTTAGCATGTATGCCGGCAAAAGCACTTGCAGCGGAACTTCGTCGAAATTCTTGGGCTCTGGGCTACCTGGGGCGTATCGACTGTAGAACAAGAGGACATCTTCTTTGTTCTCCGCCATATTGATTTGATTGGCCATAAAGTATCGGATGGGCGCGGCACCTTTTTCCCAAGCATCGACGGCGGTCATCTGACTCCCCTCTCGTGTGTAGGGCTCGATCGCTTCGTTGTAGACCTGAGTCCAAACCGGGCTCATTACAAAGATCGTGATGAATAGCGATATGGAGGTGATCACTTGGCTTGGAGGCAATTGCTGTGCACCTAACGCTTGTTTTAAGAGTCCAAAGACGACGATGACACGAACGTAGCAAGTGGTCATCAACAAGATGGCTGGTGCGAGGCTGAGGATGGTGAGCAACAGCAGGATTTGCAGCGAGTTCGACAATCCTTTTTGGCTGAGCCAAGCGTCTGGTCCACCTAGAACCTTGCTCGCGAGGTCTTCTGAGGCTGGGCTCTCTGCGAGTGTCTGCTTCAAATTCTCGTTTACGGCCGTTTGCAAACTAGAATTTTCTCGATTCTTTAACGCTCGACTTAGCAAGCTCTCGGACCGTTCCTGGGCAAAGACCAAAGAACCGACGTTAATCGACTGAATTGGCGAGAACAGCACCGAAGAGATAGCGATGAAGAGTGAAAGGTATGGGTGCCGTGCGAATCTGGGTAGGTTTATGGTTGTCATCGTGTGCACGTTGAACCGGAAAAAGTTTCGACATTCTTTTGACTTTGTCTCATGTAACGGATTTTCCGGTTCAACGCCATAAAGAAATCACGCGAAGAATACCGATTCGGCACCAGTCTGTATTGAAAGAGGGTGTCCAGGCAGAATAGAATGCATACACGATGGTGATCTGGTGGGAGAGATTTTGAAGTTTCCGAACAAGGTTCTTCAGAACGCCGAAGGCGCAAAGTGGCCCTGAACCGCTCAGGCATAAAGAACCGCCAGCACAAAAATCGTCTCTGGAGAGCGATTCAGCTGCCTTGACCGGCTGCGACGGAATCCACCGAAGGGGAAAGGCGTATTGCCGAGATCTCTCAGGTAACAGGACAGAGGGGCGAACAAAGGATGAGAACGAGGTCCGTGACTTTCACGGTCGTTTTTCCCAGCCGCCGTTTCCGTTTGCTCCTCGAAAGCCTTGGTCTACCCATGAATAAGTCCGTTTCTTTTGGTCTGTCTCCGTTCGTCTCCAGGCACATAGGTCCGCGTGAAAGCGAGATCCAGTTCATGCTGTCAGAGCTTGGATACCATTCGCTCGATGAATTGACGCTAGCCGTTGTACCCGAGAACATTGCGGACAACGCGCCGATGGAGCTTTCTCCAGGAGTTAGCGAAGAAGAGGCACTTGCCGAGCTGAGGCAGATTGCCAACAAGAACAAAGTGCTTCGCAGTTTCATCGGCCAGGGGTACTACGGAGCATTTACTCCGAAAGTCATCCAACGCAACGTGCTCGAAAATCCAGCGTGGTACACGGCCTATACTCCCTACCAGCCCGAAATTTCACAGGGTCGTTTAGAGATTCTCTTTTACTTCCAAACGATGATCTGCGAACTCACTGGAATGGATATCTCGGGTGCATCTTTGCTCGACGAAGGAACGGCGGCAGCCGAAGCGATGACGCTCTGCCAACGTTCCTGCAAATCGACCGCGAATCGCTTTTTGGTTTCGTCGCTTTGCCATCCGCAAACGATCGAACTGCTTCAGACGCGGGCAGAGCCGCTCGGCATTCAGGTTCACTTGTTTGACCAGCGCCAAGACGTAGCCGATTGGAGCAACGTATTTGCCGCCATTGTCCAGTACCCTGCAACGGACGGCTCGATCGGGGATTTCCGAAGCTTGGTGGAAGGCGCCCATAATAACCAAGCAATGGTGGTTATGGCGACCGATCTTCTGGCACTAACCTTGCTCAAGTCACCTGGGTCGCTTGGGGCAGACGTCGTGGTCGGCAATTCACAGCGCTTCGGTGTTCCGTTTGGATTTGGCGGTCCGCATGCCGCATTCCTTGCGACCAAGGATGCATTCAAGCGAACGCTACCTGGTCGATTAGTGGGACAGTCGATCGACTCGCATGGCAAGCCTGCGTTTCGCTTGGCGTTGCAAACTCGCGAGCAGCATATACGTCGGGAAAAGGCTACATCCAATATTTGCACGGCCCAAGCGTTGCTCGCCATCATGGCGACGCTTTACGCTGCGTACCATGGACCGGAAGGCTTAAAAGCTATCGCGAGACGTGTGCATGGTTTGACCATGCGATTGC
>JBBRGW010000333.1:0-5028 GCA_038223525.1 Pirellulales bacterium | reverse complement strand
GCCAGAGTTTCCAGGGTTGATGTCTGCGTTGGTTTGGATCAGGTCGTTGTATTGTTGAGAACCGTTGACCGGTATATCGCGATGAAGTGCGCTGATGATTCCAACGGTTACAGAATTTTGGTAGCCGAATGGGTTGCCGATCGCAATGACCGTTTCGCCGCGAAGCAGGCTCTCGCTTGCGCCGACTCGAATCACAGGCAGATCGCGATCTGTCTTGATTTTGATTAGAGCTAAGTCGGTTACAGGGTCGTAGTTGATCAGCTTGGCGATTGCGGTGGTACCGTCGGCCAGAGTGACTTCGATACGAGCGACATCATCGACAACATGGTAGTTGGTAACAATGTAGCCTCGTCGGTCGATGATCACCCCGGTACCCATGCCGTTCACTTCCTGGCGGGTGGGTTGCCCGGAAGCGCTTGGGTTGGTGATCGTTTTGTTGCCTTGGATATTGACGACTGCAGATTCGGCTTTTTGAATGGCTTGAACGATTGGCGTATTGCGTTCTGTCATGCCCATGGTGCAGGTCGAGTTGAAAGCAACCACCCCTGCGGCGGTTATCAACGACCCTGCTCGAGCGAGCAAAAGCAGATTCTTGGTTACGCGAGTTTTCATTCTTGGCCGGGTCTATGTACTCGGAAAAAACGTTGCAAACATGCTGACGAGGGTTAGCATCGGTTCTTCGGTTCGATCCGCATGATCGGGTCGTAGGAGCCTATTCACACTCACCCCACGCAGTTAATTTTTCGCAAACTGCCTAGACCGCCAAAGGTGAGCGCGGCATTACGCTCACTTAGGAATTGGGATTGGCAGGTTTTTAGCCCATGAACTGGGGATAGATTCAACCGACCACTAAGATACAGCAAAGCCAAACTGCTTCACCCCGTCCCACGAGCTTCCGTCCCATTCGATGACTTCCTTGAGCCATCGTTCCACGTCGCTCGAAAAAGCGCCTAACAAGACTTCTCCTTTCTCGTTGCTAGCCAAGTGTGGCCAGCCGATATGCCCAATATTGCTTCGGTCCTTTGTCGTCCAAGCGCGACTGGCAGGACGAAATGCGTTCCCCGGTTCGATCACAGGCGCGTTTTTGAAATCCCCCACCAAATCCGGACGCAGCGCTAATACCATCGATGTTTCCCATTCACATGCGTGCCCCATTTCTTGCTGTGAGATTTGCGGATCGATCTTCCACGGTTCTGAGCCGAGCCCCCAATACGTCGCCATCAATAGCAGCAAATCTTTCCGCATCCGATTTCGCTGCCGTACTTCGAACAACGCATGTTTTGCCGGCACATCATTCCCGCCATGTCCATTGAGTAGCACGATCCTTTTGAAACCATATGAAAGAAAATTCTCAACTAAATCGTTGAGCATATCCAAATACGTTCGGCTCGACGCGGACAACGTGCCAAAGAAATCCAAATGGTGATCGGAGTTACCAAGCCACATCAATGGAGCCACCAAGATTTGCTTGCTAAGCGATTTTTCCACCCGGTCGACAATCTCGCCCAGCAGCAAGCTATCGGTCCAAACAGGCAAGTGATCACCGTGTTGCTCGATGGCCGCGATAGGAATAACAACGGGAGTGGAACGGGAAATTGCCCCGATTTTGGGCGAGGTGAGCTCGGCAAGCTTCATGTTTGTATCGACTTTGTCTATTTTGAATTTTGGAGTGAAAGAAAAAGTATTCTACGCTGTGTCTACTTGTACGCGAGCGGTTTTGGTTTGGGAGCATCGTCCCTCATGAAATAGACGGACGGGACAGATGGTCCCATCCTACAAATCACCTGACCGTCCGCCACTACGTGGTTTAAACATTAGAATCACCAAAACACTCCAAGCATTTCCTTTTTAAAATCCTATGCCTAACAATCCAGAAACGCGAGAAAGTCTCATCCTGCGTTTGCCATCGGCGGCCGATGCGGATGCTTGGCAGGAGTTTATCGATCTGTACGAGCCGTTAGTCATCCGCTTTGCTCGCCGACGCGGACTGCAAGACGCTGACGCACGCGAAATTGCCCAAAACGTTTTCGTCTCAGTCGCACAAGCGGTGGATCGTTGGCAACCCGATCGAGAGCGAGGCAAATTTAGGGCTTGGTTGTTTCGCATCGCTCGCAACCAACTTCTCAATTGGGTTGCAAAGCATACCAAGGGGCGGGGAACGGGTCGAACTTCAGTGCATGATGCGATCGCACAAGTCGACATTTCTCCACGCCAGCAAGAAGCGCTCGAACTGGACTACCGCCGCGAAATGTTTCGATTGGCGGCCGCGCATGTTAAAGAATCGTTTAGCGAAAGCAGTTGGGACGCGTTTTGGAGGACGAACGTTCTCGGCGAATCGATCGATTCGGTATCGATAAGCCTTGGTATCTCGCATGGAGCAATTTATATAGCCCGCAGCCGCATCACCGCTCGCATCAAGTCGATCGTCGAGCAGTGGGAGCAACAAGATGCAATCTAACCACCACTTCAAAATGAATCCGTCGAAGTCCTGCTCCGTACAGCAAATCGAACTCGTGCTTCATGGCGACGAGCAGAGCCCTCACTACTCAATCGCTATTGAGCACATCGAGAATTGCAAAGTATGTCAATTGCGACTTGAGGAAGCAACGACCGAAGAGATTCCATGGTGGAGCGAGGCAAGGCAATCATGGTTGGAAAGTGATCTGCCCGCCGCGAGCTCCCATTCGTCCTTGAGTTCCATCTCGGTTGAGATCACTTCGGAGATGCTAGACGATTCGCGAATCGAGTTCGAAACGGTCATGTTGTCGTTCCTGGACCCACCGAGCCATCCTGAACTGCTGGGTCGCCTCGGACGCTATGAAATCGAAAGGGTCATCGGCACGGGAGGCATGGGGATCGTACTGAAAGCTCATGATACCGAACTGCATCGTGTGGTTGCGATCAAGATCTTGTCGACGCACTTGGCCAACAGCGCGTCGGCTAGAAAACGTTTCGCACGCGAAGCGCAAGCGGCCGCGGCTGTTCTTCATCCAAACGTCATACCGATCTACAACGTCGAGTCCGAAGGCAAGATCCCTTACTTGGTCATGAAGTGCGTCTCGGGCCTCTCGCTGCAGGCCAAAGTAGATCGTTTCGGAATGCTTCCGCTTACTGACACATTGCGGATCGCCAAGCAAACCGCTTCCGGGCTTGCTGCCGCTCATGATCAAGGGCTCGTCCACCGGGACGTTAAGCCGGCTAATATTTTGCTCGAGGAGAATGTGGACCGCGTCATCTTGAGCGACTTCGGTTTGGCCAGGGCAGTGGACGACGCATCGTTGACGCGAACTGGAATCGTCGCAGGAACACCGCATTACATGTCACCTGAACAAGCTCGTGGAGACGCGATCGACACACGCAGCGATCAGTTTAGTCTTGGCAGCGTGATGTACTTTATGTTGACAGGCCGACCGCCGTTTCGCGCAAGCGGCGCGATGGGTGTTTTACACCGCATTTGCAACGAGCCACATCGGTCGCTCGATCAGATCAATTCCGACGTGCCGGTCGAAGTCATACAGCTCATCGATCGCCTTCTTTCGAAAGATCCGTCGCATCGATTCGACACGATGCACATTGTGGAAGCAGAACTCGAAAAGCTACTGGCCGCATTGCAAAGCGGCGGGTTGTCGCTCCCTCGAAAATACAATCCATGGCGATCCAAAATTTCTACTTCGATGAACGTTTGGACCAAGCGAACGTTATCTGTCGGCATACCGGCCGTGTTGGGTGCAACCGTAGCAGCGATCTTGATCTGGCGTTTTGCAATACCGTATTATGAGACTCCGCAAAGACAGCCTATGAGCATTCGTCGAATGGCAGAAAAGCTAGATGAGTCCGCTCAAGAAGGCTTGCAATTGCAAGCTGATTTGGATCGGATCGAACGCGAGTTATATGCCATGCAGTTACCAACATTTGTACCGGTGCAACCAAGTGATAACTTCGAAACCCAAGTAAAGGCAATCGAAGCGAACATCAAGCTATACGAATCACAGCCATAAGCAAAAAATTAGTTGCACGTCGCTCCGCGACGTGATTGTTGCAACGTGATTGTTACGACGCGGAGCGTCGCACAACTAAGGTCAAAATACGTGCGGAAGTATTTAGTGGAAAACGAGAACTCTCTTTACCAAGGAAACAAATCATGAAATGGAAATTCATAACCCTCGTCGTTTTTGCGACGGCCTTTATCGCGATCAACGGTAAGCATGTCGTTGGGCAACAGCAGCTGCCGATTTTGAGCCAACCGTACCAGCAACCCTTCTATTCTCAACAAACGCCCTCCCCGCCCGCGTTACAGTCTAATTTTCAACCAAATGGCCTGATGACGATTCCCGATCCCATATCGATGCGTCCAAGGAGAAACTTTCTGTTCATCATCAAAAAAGATGGGACCATTGAACGCATCGAGAAAGAACCTGGAGTGCCATTCATGCCCGAAGAAGCGCAACAGGGGATGGAAGCCAGGGAAAAACTTCAAAGCGCAGTGCAGCTAATGAAGTCCCCTGACGCAGATGAATCAAAGAAGAAAGAGGCGAAACTACTGATCGCCAAGTACTTGAAGGCCGAATTTCAATGGGACCAAGAAGGGAGACGCGAGCAAGTGGAACGGCTAGAGAAACAAGTCGTTGAACTAAAGAAGCAATTGAGCAGACGCGAGGAATCGCAAGACAAATTGATCGAACTGCGCATGCAGCTAATGGAGAACGAAGCAGCGGGGTTGTCGTTTCCCGAATCATGGAGCAACATTTCAAACGGCGGAACATATGCTCCGCCCCAAGGCCCCCAATCGTTTTCTCAATACCCGTCTCCCAACGTTTTTGGAGGCGGGATGATTTATAGGCCGAATGAACCGCAAAATGGTCCGATCCAACCGTATTCATATCCTAATTCGTCGCAACCACCGAAAAGGTAGTAGCCGTATGTTGTGCGACGCTCCACGTCGTAAGAATAACGACGCGGAGAGGCTGTGATTTGTTTGAATCCGAAGAATGTACCCATCACGCTGCGCGTGATGTTGCCTCAAAATCC
>JBBRGW010000332.1:0-5031 GCA_038223525.1 Pirellulales bacterium | reverse complement strand
GGTGGTGCTTATTCTGTCACGAATCAGACATGGACTTACCGTCCGGGCAGCACCTTTGACGTCAATGCGCCCGCTTTGGGCGAGGGAACTGTCGACCTACTAGCGACGAGCCCCAACTCACTGAATACGGGAACCCTTGGTTCGTACACGGTGGTTGGAAATACTGCGACGCTGGTCTTGCCGACTTCGATCTCGATTTTGTTCAACGACGGACTAACGGGGACGAACAATTACAATGGGACCATTACTGCGATCGCAGCCGTACCCGAACCATCGTCGATCGCTTTGCTTTGCGTCTGTGGTATCGGCGGAGTTCTTGTACGCTTTCGAAAGAGGCGACTTTCGGTTTAGGCAAGTCCATTGGCCGCAAGTGGGGTAAGCCTCCAACTTACCATCGATAAAGCATCGCAAGCTGAAAGCTTACGCCACTTAAAAAACAAAGGCCGATGGTTTCTACCATCGGCCTTTTTTGTTCCCTGGCACCGGGGCAAACTTGTGTTTGCCCCGGCACTCAGTATTAAGCTCTATCGTGAAGCACCGTCGCCAAGCGATCGACCCAGTAATCGCCATTTGACAGTTATATGCTGCTCCAACCCAGGAGGAAGGCCGACCGAACATTCCCGCAAATTTCCGATCGACGACAGAGCTTTCATTGGTTCTTTGACGAAACGAGAAATACGGCAATCTGAAATGCAAAGTCAATGGCAATTCGCTGAGTTTTTGCAGTCAAAACGGGCCTTTGTCGGATGAGGTTCTCCTAGACGCCCCATGTTGCCAGATGCGGCGAATCGGCGGCAACAAAGTACTTCCTCGCACGTACTCGAAAGCCGTAATTAGCCAGAGGGCGTTAAACCTGTTAGCCCTGGTTTTCTACGTTACAAGAGGCCATTAGGGGAACCGGGGCTAACTCGCTAACTCCCAGACGGCTAATTACGCTGGAACACGGACACATGTACTTGCCGAACCAGATTACAAGTTGGCTTTGATCTCTTTGAGACGAGCAGCTTCGGGCGTTTTCTTGTAGTAGTCGTCGAGTGGATAGCAGCCGGAGGCTAAACCATTTCGTGGTGCCGTCGTGCAATCCGAAAAGGTTCTGCATACAAGCTTCCGCTCGCTTTTGCCCAACTGAATCGCATCCATCAATTGCTTTGGATAAGAAAGAACCATTCGGCCCATGCCGACAAAATCCGTTCGTCCCGTCCTTACCTGATGTTGTCCTACATTCGGCAAAAACTCTTGCAAGTAAGAATATCCAGATCCGACCATCAACGTCTCAGGGAACTTCTGCTTCAATTGATGGGTGACATTCAGTTGCCTCGCAACCGAGATGAGCGGGTCCTCATGCGGTTGGTAGCCATCCGACGGCGGATAAGCGGCCGGCCTTAAAATGTGCGGCGTATAGTAAGGGCTACCAGCCGATAGATTGATCAGGTGGACACCATTTTTTGCAAGCAATTCGACCAACTGGAAAACCTCGGTCAAGTCGTGCTGCAATGGATCTGCCTCGTCGATACCAAATCCCCAGACATAAGGCGTAAGGCCTGACAGATCACTCGGCATTCCCTGCCCTTGTTTGCCGGTCTCGGCCGTCGACTGATCGGGAATAAAAGGGACTGTATCAAACGCACTGATCCGCACTCCGATTCCGAGCCCAGGCGCTGATTGCTGAACGGCTTTGATAATCGATAACATCAAGCGTGTGCGATTCTGAAACGAACCACCATACATTCCCGGGCGTGTTTTAGCGCCAAGGAACTCATGAAGCAGGTAGCCATGGCAACCCTTGATGTCCACAAAGTCGGCTCCAATTTGCTGCGCGATCGCTGCGGCTCGGGCGTAGTCCGCAATCAATTCATCCAGCTGTGCGTCCGTCCAAACCATCGAATCGCTATCGACCGAGAACTTTTTATCGAGAATCGGATGTCTGTAGGCAACGCGAGGCTCCCATCGTTTCTTGTCGTTGGGCCGGCAAAATCGGCCCGAATGCGTCAGCTGAAAACCAATTACCAAATCTTCTACGTTGCCGTATGTCTCTCGGTGGCTCTTGATCAACGTCCTGCGCAGTTCTTCAATCCCTTTTTGATTCTCTTTGACGAGGATCAGCTGGTTGGGGTTGGCGCGTCCATCCGGTCGGACCGCCATCGCTTCGCCACCCCAAATCAATTTCGCACCACTTTCACCGAAGCGACTCCAACGTCGAATCATCGGTTCGCTGGTGCCTCCCGTATGGGTGCCATCCCATCCTTCCATCGGCTGGATCGCAATCCGATTGCCGATCGTTTTGGATCCCCATCGGATCGAGGAGAGCAAAGGGGAATCCGCACCGCTTGCAATTTCGTCATCGATCGGCAAATCGATGTTTAGGTTTGCCGTATGTTTGCGAAAATCGGCGACGGTTTTGAGCGACGTTACTTTAGTCAGCGTGTAGGGCATTATTGATTTTTGGGGGAGGAGTGATAGCCTATCCTTCTTGAACTCTGGTAAGCCAGGTTGAGTTTTCCGATAAAGAAGACTTTTAGCTAAAGCCAGGATGTTCCGCTTGTCGAAAGGAGAGATAGGACCGCGATGTCCAACATTTTCCCTCCGGTTTTGAAATCTGGATTATTGATGATGAGTATATTTTCAAAAAACGCTAGCACAACTTTGGCTCAGACAGGGTGTTTTCGTGGAAACCGCCATACCCCAGCGATTGCCCGCCTTTGTGTTCTGAGTGTTTTTTTGCTTTCCTCTGGATGCTCGACATTGTTAGGCAGAGCGAAGGGGCCGCTCGACAATTTGGATACAAAAGGTCTGAAACGAGAGGGCTATACGTTTGGCGAATACGGGGCACAAAAACCGATCACAACTGAGGATGGGGCTCCTGCAATCGTGCTCGAAGTCAACAATGGCAAGCGGCACTTCGAAAAGATCCCGTTGGTGCCCGGCCAATCGCTCTTCATCGCGGATTTGATTCGCGATGCCAAGCTTCAGAAGAAATTCGGCCGGATCAAGACAACCATCTTGCGACCCAATGGCCAAAACATGCCACCGGTACGACTCGAAGTCGATTTCGATGACGCTGGCAAGAACGTGATGGAGGGGCAAAACTATTCGCTTCGGGCCGGCGACCATGTTGTCGTTCGGCAAGACGATCGATCCGTGTTTGCTGGAATGCTGCCCGATGTGCCGTTCATGAAACGGTAACCGCGAATGTTGTTCGACCCTTCTACGGGAAGCAATTTATTTAGCATCGCAACGACTGTCTCAGGCGTATTCCTGGTGATGGCGGTCGGTGCCTTTGCACGCTACATGAAATGGTTTACCAGCGAAGTCGACAGGTCGCTAGCTGGCTTCACGACAACGGTACTGTTGCCGTCTTTCTTTTTTCATCGCATCATGACCGACCCAAAACTGTCGGCAAGTTTATCGGACTGGATACCAACGCTTTATGGTGCAGGTCTCACCGCGTTTGGTTTTGGCGTTTCGCTCAGCGTCGTTTGGTTTGCTGGCCGTTGGTTCGGCTTAAAAGATTCAGCCGATCGACAAACGTTTGCGCTTTGCACCGGCATTGCTAACTATGGTTACATCCCCGTGCCATTAGCCGAGGCTTTTTATCCAGGCTGCATTGTTACTTTATTGGTGCACAATGTTGGCGTTGACATCGCACTTTGGAGCATCGGATTGTTTATCATTTCAGGACAAGGGCTGAAGGCGACTTGGCGTCGCATTGTCTTTAGTCCACCGCTGGTATCCGTCTCCCTAGCCTTGACGATTCGCCAGCTCGGTTTTCAAACTTACATACCGCAGCCGTTCATGCACATGAGTGAGCAGCTAGGCCGCTGTTCGATTCCGATCGGCTTGGTCCTGAGCGGGGCAATTATCTATGACTACGCCGGACGGGTGCAATTTTCATCCGCATGGCGGCCGTTAACATTAGCCGTGATGGTCCGAATAGTCTTGCTACCAATTGTATTCTTGACGGTGGCGAAGTTCGGAGGTGTGCCTCGAGAGCTACAAGAGGTGCTTTTGCTGCAAGCCGCGATGCCATCAGCGACGTTCCCCTTAGTCATGACGCGACTCTATAACAAAAGTGTGGAAACCGCTTGGACGGTCGTCGTTGGGACGTCCCTATTGGGAATTGTGACGATCCCGCTTTGGATGGTGTTAGGTGCTTACTGGCTTGGGTTTTAGAAATCTCGGGAAAAACTAGGTGCGACGAGGGGGTTTCAGTGCAGCGATTTGCATCCTTTTTCGCAAATTCCCTCTAGGCCATTGCGGGATCGTTTGTCAAACTTACGGCCCATTCTAACGAACGTTTCGCAAAGGAAAGAGAACAATGCAGTCCGAAGATGCTGAAGACGAGATGGAATCCCGCTTGGACGGTCTGGTCGCCGCAATTGAAGCGGGGAATAAAACAGCCATCTTGGATTGGATTCGCGCAGAGCAATTCACGCTCGTATCGCTTAGTAATGACGAAGAGTCGTTGTCGGCCATGATCTTGGAAACAGAGGAGTTTCCGGCTCTCGTTGCATTCCTCAGCTCGGACCATGCAGAGCAATTCGTCGACTCTATTTCCGATCAAATCGAAGGCGAAGAAGTGGATTTGTTCGAGGTTACCGGCGAAGATCTGCTGGCTCCTCTTTCCTCCGAGTTCGGTCTTTTGATCAATCCCGAATCGGACGATGCCGTGATGATTGAGCCCAAGCTTCTGCAATTGGACGCTTAATCCAATCGTCGTTACGAAACAAATAGATGCACCGATGTCAACAAATCCGCGTTATGCATTGATTGTAACGATTGAAGGCTTAGGGACGAACCTGGTTGGATGCTATGGAGGAGCCATTGCTCCAACCAAAAATCTTGATAGCTTTGCATGCCGATCGATCGTGTTCGATCAGTTTTGGTCCGACACCATGCGCCCGGTCGATATTCTGGAATCGATGTGGACGGGCAAGCACTTCGCGGCGCGGAACAGTGACCCGAGCGTAGCATGCAATGCGTTGTTCGAACGAGCCATCTTGATCACCGATTCAGTAGACGTTGTCGAAGAGT
>JBBRGW010000331.1:0-5032 GCA_038223525.1 Pirellulales bacterium | reverse complement strand
GTCTTGGACTCCTGCTCGAATGCCATCCCTAGTATCCAAATGGATCGAGCATCTCGAATGTTCGACCCATTCAATCCAGATCGTCCACCAATGCCAGAGGACGATCAAGTCGCACACCAGTACATGAAGGTACTCAACGGCAAAAAAGGTTATCCACTCTGGGACGTTAACGGCAAAACCAATACAGCCGAGAATCCGATTTGGTGGCAATACTTGCCTCTCGATGAACGCGGTGTCCTAGTACTCGATGCGGACACAGCGGTGAAGACTGCAGTGCTTCACAACACCACGTACCAAGCGGAAATCGAAACCCTATACCTCTCCGCCCTCGACGTTAGCTCCGAGCGATTCTTCTTGGGCAATCAGTTGTTTGCAGGCTACAACGCTTCCTACACTGCGGACGGATCGTTGCGACGGGGTGGCGGGGGAGCCAGTCGGTCCACAGTGAATGCAGGGACTTCTTCTCGTGGGGCACGAGGATTTGCCCTCCAAAGGCAGTTTACAAACGGTGCGGATTTGATTGTCGGGTTTGCCAATTCGATGACTTGGCAATTGGCTGGACCGAATACGCAGAGTGCAACCACATTGCTTGACTTCAGCTTCATCCAGCCTCTGCTTCGAGGTGGTGGACGCGACGTCGTTATGGAAAGACTAACGTTGGCTGAACGAACACTGCTCTACAACGTTCGCGCCTTTGAACGTTATCGAACCGGCTTCTACACAACCGTGACCGTCGGACGAGCGGCCGAACCTGGACCAACACGGCGAGGTGGTTTATTTGGTGGTGCTGGCTTACAAGGCTTTACAGGACTGGGTGGTGGCTTCGGTACCGTAGGAACCGTGCAGAACAATGCGGGCGGTGGATTCGGCGGCGGTGGCGGTGCTGTTCCAACCGTGGGTGGTTTTCTCGGCCTGGTCCAAAATCAACTTCAGATTAGCAACGCGGAAGAAAACGTTGCAAGGCAGCGAGAAAATCTCGCAAGGTTCGAAGACACGCTGCGAGAACAATTGCTCATCATCCCTGCCAGTCAAGATGCGATTCCGAGCCAGCAGCTCCAAGTTGCTCAAGCGAGACAATCCCTCATTGGCTCTCAAGCGAATTTGCTACAACTGCGATTCAACTACGAGCAGTCGATGGACAATTTCAAGGGAACGCTAGGCTTACCACCGTACGTATGCATCGAAATCAAGGATCCGATCCTAGATCAATTCAATTTGATTAGCAAAGAACTCAAAAACCGACGAGATCAAGTGGCAGATCTGCGTAACTCAATCGGAGACGGCAACAGCAAGTTGCTCGAGTTGAGCCCAATCCAAATTGAAAAACAAACAAATGTCAAGTTCCGCTCTCTGAAATGGAGCGATGAAACGGCCGCAGCCGTCAGCGAGATTCGAGGTAAAATCGACAAAATTGAATCGATCCGTCGAACGCTATTGGATCGAGACTTCGCACAATTGCGGCAAGACATCCAAAAGCTCGCTAGCGTTTCTGGAGCTCGCGAAATGGAATTGGCTAGACTGCGAGAGATCTATCAAAAAGAACGATCAACCGTTTGCAATTTGCTTCCGACCGAATCTCTCGACATCGCTCTACTAGACTCGGGAGAAATCAAGGCTCTGCCAGAAGTGCTATCGAAAGAAGTTGCGAGGCTAGAAAAGCGATTCCAAGATCGAGACGCAAAGATCAAGAAACTGGACTCCGATCTTGGCGGGTTACTCGCCAAACGAGACGAGACCGATGGTCGAAAACTTTTTGAAACACTTCGCGATCAAGCGCTTCTGCCTAGCCAAAGTATCCTTGCCGAGTTTGCTGAAGACGTTCTAGCCCTGCAAGTGCTCCAGGCTCGAGCTAGAATCGAAAGCGTGGTCTTGCCACCGGTCGACCTCATGCCCGAAGAAGCTATCGAAATTGCACGTATCAACCGGCTAGACTGGATGAACACGCGCGCAGGCTTAGTTGACTCCTGGAGAGCGATCGAAGTGGTCGCTGACAATCTCGAAAGCACACTCGATGTAGTGTTCTCTGGCGACATGCAAAATGCAACGGACAACCCTCTTTCGCTGCGTGGAAAAACAGGCCGACTTCGTGCGGGTTTACAGTGGGATTCCCCGCTGACGCGAATGCAAGAACGAAACCAATACCGACAAGTTCTCATCGAGTACCAACAAGCCAAAAGAACTTACTATCGTTTCGAAGACTCGGTATGGCAAACACTCCGTTCCGAATTACGAAACATTCGGTACAACCAATACAATTTCGAACTGCAACGCTATGCAGTTCGGATCGCTGCACAACAAATTACGATCAATGAAGACTTGCGACAGATCCGGGAAAGCCTGAGTTTGGCATCCGGCCCCACCGCAGCGCGTGATAGCGTGTCCGCTTTAGCGGACTTGCTCACCGCTCAGAACACGTTCCTTGGCGTTTGGGTTTTCTACGAAGCGCAACGCCGAAACTTGGACCAGGACTTAGGAACGATTCGAGTCGACGACAGCAATATTTGGGTCGATCCAGGTTCCATCACTTCGCAGGCCTACGGCTTCAACGGCAATTCGGGTAGCAATCCGGTCGACTCCTCAATGCTGTGGAATGACGGAGTTCAACCGACGGATATCGCACCCTCGGTCATGATGGACACCACGTCAATTCCCAATCCAAACAAACCAGGAGTGATGGCCCAGGCCATTGCACCGCCCAAGTTTTAGCGACACGGTTGGCGTGATCCTCGTCGTTTGGAAGGAACAGTCATGGAGTATTCAGAGGATGACGGGGACGAATCGTCCTTGCTCCCTTTCGGTGCTGAGCACTTTATGCGACGCGCTATCGAGCTAGCACAACAAGCGGCAACTGAAGACGAAGTTCCGGTGGGCGCAATCATTGTTCACAAGCATCAGATCATCGCTGCTGCATACAACCAGCGAGAAAATTTGGCTGACCCAACGGCTCATGCGGAAATGATTGCGATCACACAAGCCGCTGCGCAATTGAAGTCATGGCGATTGGTCGATTGCGAACTTTACGTCACCCTCGAGCCATGCCCCATGTGCGCTGGAGCGATCCTGCAATCGCGAATCCCTCGAGTGTTCTACGGCGCGATCGATCGCAAAGCGGGCGCCGTGGAATCGCTTTATCAACTCTTGTCCGACCCAAGACTCAATCACCGCTGCGAAATCCAGGGTGGGGTGTTGGCGTTGGAATGCGGACGCATCCTTACGGACTTCTTCGAAGAAAAGCGTAGGCAAGGCAAAAAATAAGCGAGGCACGCAAGTGCATCCTTCTGTCGGTCAGGTCGAATACTCCGAGTTGAACCGAACATACTCCGTGTTCAAATCGGTTGTCCAGTGCGTTGCTACGCCAGGACCTAAACCAACTCGCAAATCGATTTCAGTAAGCTTGCGGCCTTTGATCGATTGGCTCACGACAGATGCCTCAAATGCAAGCGGCTCGCCTCGTTGGAAAAGAGAATGCCCGTTGACTTTCAAATCGGTATGTTCAGGGCGGATCGGAACTCCGGCATAGCCAGCCGCTGAAACAATGCGACCCCAATTCGGATCTCCACCGGTGATGGCCGTCTTGACGAGATTGCTCAATGCAACACTTCGGGCGACTGCTTCTGCGTCGGCATCGTTGTTTGCGCCATGGATGCGGATCTCGATGAGATGCGTTGCACCCTCTCCGTCGTCAGGAATCTTTTTGGCCAGTTCGATCGCCATCGCGTTGAGTTGTTCTGCAAACGTAGCTTCGCTCTCTCCATCAAGAGCAGGCCGAGATGCAGTCGGTTGCGAGCAAAGCATTACAAGCGAATCGTTGGTGCTCATATGTCCTTCCACACTGATGCAGTTAAACGATTTATTGGCAGCCGATTGGAGTAAGCGTTGTGCCTGGACCGGCTCAAGGGGAGCATCGGTGATGATGATGGCGAGCATCGTTGCCATCTTAGGACCGATCATTCCAGCCCCCTTACACATACCCACGATGTGGGTTTGCCTTCCCTTTAAATCAAAGGTTCGTTCTGAAGTCTTTCTCGCGATGTCGGTTGTCAAGATTCCATCGCATGCGTTCAGAAATGCTTGTTCGGTCGAGGCCAGTTCTTTCGAGGCAGCACTGATCCCCGACTTGATCTTCTCCATCGGCAAAAATCTTCCAATGATGCCGGTGCTCATGACTACAAACTGTTCCGCCGTAAGCTTGCCAGACGGGTCGATGGCTGCGGCGGCATATTGGGTCATCTCGACGGCATCTTGGTACCCTCGCGTACCGGTACACGCATTGGCGTTGCCGCTATTTACAACGATGCCACGAATAGTGTTGGATGGCGTTCGACTTCGGGAAACAACGACAGGTGCTGCTACGATTTGATTGGTGGTGTACACACCAGCCGCAACGCAGGGCGTATCCGAGACGATGAGTGTGATATCGCGTGCGCCAACGCGACTCTTGATCCCGCCCACGACTCCAGCAAAACGAAAACCGACGGGGAGATGCATGACAAAATTTCCAATCGACAAGAAAACGGAGAAAGTTACCCGATCAAGTCGGCAATATAAAAACTGCCGTACGTGTGAACGCGATCCAACTGATGAAGCCGCGTTGAAAGATCGCTGTTGAAACTCAACAACTCGGGCAACTTAACCGACTTGCCATTCCGCTGCACTTGAACATCATTCATGAACTCAGTTCGCAACCCACCCGAACGCCATAGAATGCGGGTCTTCGGTGCAGCTCGACTCAAGATGGCTTGCCATTCTGACTCCAGCAGTGGGAAGTAATGATCGCTCAACCAATCCATGTGATCCAGCAGAACGAACCTCGAAATCTGGCCGTCATGCTTTTCTAGGAACCCTTGTACAGAGTCCGTGGTGACCGTCAATCGATCGATCAGGCCATCGCGGAGCTTTTCGAAGTTGGCTTGCTTTACATACTCTGGGCAACAGGTCGGCGTGTAGCTGCCGGTAATGTACACTCGCCAAAAATAGTTATCCTGGATAGGTATCTTTGCAAACACGGCTTCGAGTGAATCCTCGACGAACT
>JBBRGW010000330.1:0-5056 GCA_038223525.1 Pirellulales bacterium | reverse complement strand
GCTTCTAAAGACAGTTTCTCTGGGGACTTGCCAAATCACGGACGCTGAATCGCGGTTTGCTGCTTGCACAACAGATTCCCAAGTCGACTTCAAGAACGATACAAATTCGATCGAATCGTCCTGCCGCACGACTTTTCCAGCATCAATTCTCGCTAAAAGGAGTATGCGTTCAACCAAGGATTCAAGCTCGCGCCCCATTTGTCCGCAGTCGCTCAACGTACGTTGATAGTATTCGATGCTTCGCGATTTCGCTTCCGCTAGTTCAATCGTTGCCCGTAATCCTGCCAAGGGAGTTCGTAACTCATGTGCGATATTCGCCGTGATCGCGCGCTCTCGATCAAAAGATTCTTCTAATCTTGCTAGCATCTCGTTCAAGCGAACCGGGATAGCCTGCAACTCAATCGGACACCTAGTCGTATCGATACGACTGCGCAACTCTGAAACGTTAAGCGAACGAATACGATCGGCGATCTTGTTTACCGGTCGGAGAATAAGATTTGTGATGGGCCAAAGAACTGCGACCGTCAACAGCAATGCGGAACCGATTACAATTGCCATTCTTTTTTTCGCAAGCTCAAGGACTCTTTCCACTTCGGCCAACGTGGCTGCAACCTCAAGAGTTACCGACCTCGATGGTTGCGATGTAGACGGTCGATTTGCCGAAGTGGACTCCGATTGGTTCTCTAGCTTCGGCAAGAAACCGAATAGCATCGCTCTAGCATTGGACCCGTCGCTCAGCTTAAGTGTCTCGGTTACGCTTTGGGATACCAATTGCTTTGAAACATCTCTTTTTGGCGTTGATAACTTGCCACTCGATTCCGCTATTATTGATCCAGATGCATCCCAAGCACGAAAGAGCACTTGCGGGCCAATTTCAGCGCCTTCCCATTCAAAGCCAATAGACTGACCATCATCTTCAAACGAGGGCGTCATTCCATGTGCAGCAAGGGCTAGGCGTTCATCGAGTTGACGGATAAGTCCGTCCCGGAGCATTGCGTTTCCAATCCCGCTAGCGACAAGCAGGGCGACAAATGTAACCAGAGTTGCACCTAGCAGAACTCGCCATCGAAGCGAAGTACTCATGCTGACGCCTCTAAGACGTAACCAAGGCCGCGTCGAGTATGGAGGATACGAGCGCTGCCGTCGGATTCCAGTTTTTTCCGGAGGTATCCGATGTATACATCGACAACATTGCTGTGCGAATCATCTGACAGGTCATAAAGATGGTTCCAGATATCCGTTCGCGAAACAACTTGACCAATACGAAGGGCCAAATACTCCAATAGTGAATACTCCATAGCGGACAGTTCAATCAGATTCACGTTTCGCGTTAGCCTTTTCGCGACAGTGTCCAAACAAAGATTTCCAATAGTGATCATTGGGTTCTTTGCGGAGTAATGCCGTCGAATAAGTGCGCGTATTCGCGCGAGGAGTTCGCCTATCGCAAACGGTTTGACTAGATAGTCATCGGCTCCAAAGTCAAGCCCCTTTATGCGGTCCTCGGTAGTATCCTTTGCCGTCAACATCAAGATCGGAGTTTGGTCCGATGCTTGACGTAATCGAGCAAGCAGATCCATTCCGCTCAACTTTGGTAGCATCCAATCCAAGACGATGCAGTCGTAATCTCCGGTGGATGCTGCTGAGTAGCCCTCGAGACCATCGGCTGCACAATCTACCGCATAGCCAGATTCTCGCAGGGTCGCTTCGACCGCTTTGCGAATTGGCGAGTAATCTTCGACTACCAATACTTTCAACTCGAACTCTCCTTACACACCTTGATTGAGAGTCCGTTTTTTGAATTCGTCGAATTAGGACTACTTGTCATCATCTTCCTCTTCTTCCTCGTCGTCGTCCATATCTTCATCTTCATCTTCATCTTCATCTTCACCGACGACCATTATTTCGATCTCGCGTCCGGTAGCGTCCACTAAGATCTCGATGGTCTTTCCGTCTCGAAGGACCTCAAGCTCGTAGAGAACGACAGTTTTTCGTTCGAGTTTTAGTTCATCTTTTCCCGCAAACTTGGTTGCCATAGGATGCAATGCGTCTGGTAATTGGTCCAGCTTCAAAGAACTTTCTTGTGACAGGACATCACCAGCCTTGGAAACCGTGATCTCCATTTTAAGATCGCCGACCATCCACGCTCCTTCGAAAACGGTAAATTCTGCTTCAGTGATCGCTGCGCATTCAATTTCCTTCGCGTCACCAGCCGCTTTTTGGATCGCTTTTCTTGCTGCCTCTGGGACATCCTTAAGCTCAATTTCCTCGCTCGTTTCTTCTTTTCCCTCTGATTCTTTACCCTCTTCCTCTTCCGATTTCATTTCTTCGGATTCTTCTTGCTCTTCGGACTCGAGCACTTCAATACCAACAAGTTGGCCGTCGGCATTGAAACACATTTCGACGGTCCCGCCTTTAACCTCAACCTCTACTTCATACTGGACCATTCCATCTTCCACTTCGAGAACGATTTTTTCGATCTCTGCGTTTTTGGTTGCAAGTTTGATCGCTTTGCGAACAGCTTTCGGTAATTGCTTCAGCGTGATTTCTGTTCCATCTGATTCTTTGGGTTTTTTATCGCCAGCGTTCGCCAAATCGCCAGTTGAAATGACAACAAAACAAAGCCCACCCATCAGCAGCCAAAATCTCATTTTTGCGAATAACATTTGCGGAATTCTCTTTCGTGGAAGCCAATTTCACTCAAACACAGGTGCGTCCGATTTTTCAAGAGGCTATCGTAGCAATGGCTAGATGAGAACAAGATGAGAACAAGATGAGAGCAAGAAAGAAATTGAGAAATCCGTTGTCATCACCCATGGGAGTTTTGGCGTTTTTCTCTCGGCTCGGTCAAGTGGGTACTCAGTGACACTAGCGCGATCGCGTCAAGAAACGAGCTGATCGTCAATGCCGGCGTTGCGCCATATCGGTCCCAAATGATCCCTGTCATGAGGCTCGCGATTAGAGTAGTCAGTCCAGTCAGAGCGTAGAATACTCCCATCGCAGCACCTCGTACGTGGCGTGGAGAATTGTCAGCGATTAAAGCTTTACCTACTCCATCGGTGAGCGCAATGTAAACTCCATAGGTTGCCATCGGTGGCCACATGTACCAGCTTTGGCTACCAGGGAGCCATGCGAACGCCAAGTAAACAATTCCATAAATGGCCCCTCCGATTGCACGATCCCAATGTCTTGGAGTTATAGATCGCCGCTGCGCTGTAGTGGCGTTTTCAACGGACATGCTTCACAATTGAGATGCAAGAAAATCGGTCCTATTCAAAAAGTGGCCTGAGACGAGATTTAAGAAGTTGCAATCACCCTGCAAATTCCCAAAAAACAATCTCGACGCCATTTAATTGCGAATATTCAGCCTCCGCTCTGACGGAACTTTGCGAAAAAACATCGCGGTCGAGCATTCGGTATTTTAATGCAATCGGCCATTCACCCTCGCATGGACAGCTTCAGCCCAGTGCAATGGTCCCAGCAACCAGGCCTTTTCCAACCGGTCTTATTGAGTTACAGATGCCGTTCAATAAAGGGTGCCGCGATTCGCAAACGCCGAAACCGTTGCAAATCATGGATTGGAAGGTCGCTTTCTCTTGCTTCGTAACGGAACAAGTCGCCGCGATGTAGTTCTGTCGATAGGGATCGATGAGTCGCAATGGAAGTTGAAACTTGATTCGCGAATTTGCAGTCGGTTAAAATGAGTGCGACCTCGAAGTTTCGACTCTCAGACAACCGATCAAAGTTGTAGCTTCCAACCATGGCGATTCGACTGTCAATCACCATTGACTTCGCGTGCAGCGTGTTTCGTCCTTGCAACTCATAGATTCTGATTCCTGCCCTCAACATCCAGCGACGTTCATTCGCAAATCCGGCATGGACAGTAGGATGGTCTGTCGACTCGAGAGAGTTTGTCAAAATGCGAATTTGGACGCCGCGACGAGATGCATCCAGCAAAATCGATTTCAATTCTTTCGATATTGCGAAATAGGGCGTTTCTATTTCGATGGAGTAGCGAGCTTGCTGCAACAATCGCAGAATTTCAGGCGCGATGGCTCCGTTGGCACGTTTGGATTCTCCAACAACGTCATGCAAGAATCGAAGGTTGGACTCGTCAATTTCCAGCGCGTCGTAGTGAATCGCGGAATTGAATAGATCCTTCGCCGGCGTCGGTCCCGTGGATATGCACTCAAGCCATTTAGCAACAAGCTCGAGTGCATGTGACCTCGGCATCGTATTCCATTCAGGGTGCACCTGCAAAGCTAACGTTTTCAGTGCTTCAGCCCGATCAAGATCGGGTTGGCCACTTTTCGATTCGTTCCATCTCTGCGCAAAATAGTCTGCGGCATGGCAAGCCGATTGGCCGTTCACATAGACATCTCGGTCGATGCATTTCCGATTACCTATCCCAAAAGGCTGTTGTTCTAAGTTTCTTCCACCCGTGATTAAGTGCGTGCGATCAATGATAAGCAACTTGTCGTGGAGTCGAGAACGGCCCAGCTCAAACTGATATCGCACGTTGAGTGGCCGTTCTCGAATCGAAATACCATGCTCGATGAGGTATTGCATGAGTGGCTTGGGCATGCGATTGTCACCCAAATGTCCATCCACCAAAACCCGAACCATGACACCGCGTTCCGCAGCATTCAGCATCGCAACAAGAACACGGCCAGATGTGTTGTCATCGGATATCTCGTAGGAACTAAGATCAATAGTCGATTGGGCCGCCTCGATTAGTTCGAGTCGCATCGCAAAAGCCTCTACTTCACTGTGCAGAAGCCTAACGGTACTCGCTTTTGCAACGGACTCAATCGACAAAGAGATTGCCGTGAGTATCAAGAAAGTATTGCGAAAAAGCCTGATATCTGCCATTTTGAAATCCTAGCGGCGATTTTTGTGGAAGCCGCTTCTTGCCGTTTTCTGAATATGAAATCTCTCTTGCAGTATGATGTGCTAAGGAAGCAGATGGCTATTACATCGACATCTATCACGCGAAAATTTGAATGAGGCTGGACTATTCTGGTTGTGCGAATTAGAGGTAGAGAGGGCAGCAAACTCT
>JBBRGW010000329.1:0-5080 GCA_038223525.1 Pirellulales bacterium | reverse complement strand
GACGAGACGAGCTCGTCGGGGGCCAGTGAAAATAAAGCTCCAAAAGCGAGACGGCCTCCTTTGCGCGTGAGTCAAGGAGTTTAGTGCCTAAAACAATGGCCACAACGCGAGGTCCCGTTACAGCATTCCGATGCGCGCCATCCCATCCCATCCCACCGCGATGCGGGCTAAACGTCATCCAAAGATCGGATCTACTTCGTCTTCCTTAATCGCTTTACCTTGATTTGCTCGCCGCCGGTCCCGTTCTTCCTTGACCCGTTCTGGCGTTTCAATACGAAGCAATACCACGTCTTTGGCTGTTAGAAGAACGTTCACAAACACCACCGGCAGCGTAGTCAATACCAGCGCAATCAGCGCCCAAAATTCTTCGGGTGTCCCCCAATTCCCTATTCGATCTGGAAACAACTCCCCCAAAGTCCAGAACAAGTTGGGGAAGCAATACCAATCGAAACTCAGCATCTGGTAATCATTCGCAGCGAGGTTGATAGAACAGGTAAAGACCACCGCCATCACCGCCATCACAATATTCATCGTGAAAGCGAGCACCAATCGACCAACCAGCACTTGCCTAAGAAAAATCATACAAAACAATCTCACCAAACCTAGATACAGCGCCAGGTAACATGTCAGCGCGACCAAATACATCGCTAACGAAGTCAAGTCACTAAGCGAACTGGAGGGGAGCAGAACCATCGGAGCAAGCATCAAACCTAAAGCGGAGCCAAAAAAACTGAGCAAAACAAAAATGTAGCCTGGCCCCGCTCCTGGATTCAACCAAGTCAAGAATACTCGGCCCATCAGTGTGCTTGGCAGCGATCGCCGGGCACGCGCCGGTATCGTGCCTCGCTCACCCATAATCATACTGCCAGCAACGCCCCAATGCATGAAGAGGGTCGTTACTGCGACACCGATCATCGGCGGAAAAGTATTGACATTACCATACGATGCGATCATGAACCCCTCCAACATAGCCATCAACAGACCGATCGCCAGCAATGGGATGCGAATCGGTGTCGATCGGTTTTCACTGCTGACTCCAATGGCACACGCCCCGCAGCGCAACAGCAACCAACCATACAAAACGATCCCTAACAGAAACACTCCGAATACAATCCAACCCTCTATGCCAAAACCACCCACATTGACCAACCATATCAAGATACTGCCGGACCAAAACGCGCAGATCGCTTGACCGACCAACAAAATGATCGAGAAGAAAACCTGCTGCATCCTAGTACGCGAAAACGAAGCGACTGAAATGGCGATGGTCGAGAGAGCCAAGCTGCACGAGGTGATAATCAAAATCGTCATCATAATCACTTCCAACGTCACACCCCGCAACAAATAGGTCAACGCAATGCAAGGAGCGATGACGGACAAATACACGACGAGTTGTAGCGCCGCAACGCTAAGCTTTCCAACTAGTATCTGCCTCGGTGACAACGTGGAAAGCGAAAGCGTTTCAAACGTGCCATCCTCAAGCTCGGAAGCCATCGAACGGAAGGTCGACTGAGGGATAACGATGATGGCAGGCACGATCAAAATCACGACGTAGCCGATCAACATCCCAGCGCCATTTGAGTTGTAATAGATGCTCGGGATCATCCCGACGATCGCCAAAACAGACCACCCGAGAATGACAAGAGTTAACAGCAAGAGAGTCCATGAAAACTGCCGGCTCTTGAGCGCTTGCCGAGTCTCTTTGACCAAGATCGGATTGATCCAATCGCTGCAGGCAATCAACCGTTTATCCCAACGCGTTTCCCCCTCGACCAATTGCTCAATCGCTGCTCTATGCTCATTCTGATCCGGCGAATAAGCCGGTGCAACTAGCAATGGTGGTTCGGTAGTCTCCGTAGAAATCGATGTCACTGAATTGCTCCTGTCGTCACCTTCATAAACACATCTTCCAACGTTTCTCGATGAGCCGCAAACTCCAGAATCGAGAAGTTTGCATTGACTATCGCCTTGAGCAACGCCGCTTGTTCCGCTGCCCCCCCACTCAGTTCGAGCGACAAAGCATTTCCATTTCGCAGGATGTTCGAAACACCGGCTTGGTCACTAAGCCATCGATGCAACTGTTCTCCGTTTTCAGTGGCCGTTACCTCGACTCGCAATGCTCCCTGCAGTTTTCGTCGTATCTCAGCCACACTACCCACCGCCAACAACCGACCTCGCTCGATGATTCCCACTTGATCGCACATCTCGGCTAGCTCGGTGAGGATGTGGGAAGAGACCAGGATCGTCGTCCCCTCGACCGCCAATTGCTGGATCATTTGCCGGAGCTCGATCCTCGCCCTCGGATCCAATCCGTTGGCTGGTTCATCGAGGATGAGCACTGCCGGCGAATGGATCATCGAACGCCCCAAGCAGAGTCTTTGCCGCATCCCTTTTGACAGGCCGGTAATCGGCTTCGACGCAATCTTATCAAGACCGGTAAAACTGAGCGTTCGCCGAAGAGCCGCAATCCGATCTTTGCCAAGCAGTCCGTAGGACCTGGCAAAGAAATCCAAGTACTCCACGCAGTTCATGTTTTGATACATCGAAAATCCGTCCGGCATAAAGCCAAGCCGACGGCGGACCAAGTCCGGATCATTGATGACCGAAAATCCATCGACGAATGCATCGCCATAGCTGGGCAATTCCAAAGTCGACAAGATTCGCATGCTGGTCGTTTTACCAGCTCCATTGGGGCCAATGAACCCAAACACTTGCCCGCGATAGACATCGAACGAAATATCGTTGACCGCTTTGGTCCGTCCAAAAAAGCGATGGATCCGGCGCATTTCAATCATCGGCTCATCGGCGGAATGCACGTTGTTAACGACCATCAAAGAATCCCTTTTCTATCTGTCTAATTGGCGCGTTCCGCGTCGACAACATCCATCTGTTTATCCGGAAGCCGATCGTCCGCAAAGGGACTTGTCCCCGGTGCAACGGACTCCCGCGTCATCGCTGCAATAATGCCAAAGGGCAGCAACACGACAAAAGCGAAGCCAAACAAACTGAACGTCACCACAGGTATCAAAACCATCGTGGCGATGCCGGCCCAAACGTTCTGACCTTGGCTAATTACAGCAAGTCGCACGACCAGCAGCAAAACGGCAGTCAAAGCGGTTACAAAAAACAGGCTCCTCAGCGTGATCTTATCGCCCACTGTCTATCCATCCTTCTTAAACACGAGTTACCCACGATTTACACACGGTGCGATTTGCCAACGGGCACTGCCGTAGCTGACGCTGATATGGTCAGTGCTGCCAGGCATTGTAACCGATTGAATCATGCAGCGCCCGTTATGCCCGCCATTACACTTGAATTCGCCCCCCTTCAACAAGAACCGTGGATTAGATGCCATTTCGCGCCGAACGGTAGCAATTAACTTGACTATTGAACCACAGTTGGTAAAACCGATTCGCATGTTGGTTAGGGAGTTTGTTGAAGTTGGCAGTTGATTGGGTTCGTCGATTTGCAAATTCAAAGTACCGCCACCAGTTGGATCTTGAGGCACTTGCAATCGACGCACTCTTCATTCTGAGTCAGCGATTGGAAGATGAAATGGACTACATCGCCCCAATCCATCAAGCCGAAGTATTGAGTCTTGGCCGAACGATTGCTAAACGAAGAGTGCTGCGAGAGATTGAGAATCTTTCAGCAGTGACGCAATAGAATTTTCGCGTATGAAAACGGAGCAAGCCATGCTGACTCGATGTTTGTTTTGTGTCTCGATAACGTTTGTGGTCCATTGTGCAATGATGGAGAAAACGTACTCGCAAAAGTACCCCGACTTCAAAACCGTGGATGAGCTTTTGGACTGGTACAAAATCGCTATGGATCATGCGGAAACCAATTACGCATCGATGGGACACGCCGACATCTCAGGCTCCTCCAGTCCAGGGTTTGTTGTTTATGACTGGTTCGATGTCCGGCTTAGTCAACGTACCGAACCAAGAAACCTGTACTACTCCGAAGTAAGAAGGACGTTTGCCGGTGGAGAAGCGGCTGATATTTGGGAGAAGTACTTGGTCAGGGCGGACAAAAAGTACTATTCGATAGGACCGTTTTCAAATGAATTGGGACTAATACCTAAGCCAAAAGAAGATCCGTCTGGACAGCCTAAAGAAGAAATCTCAAGGCACATGGTTGTTCCCAATATGTTTATGCTTGCCGTATTGAGCAACGGCGCTTACATCGCTTTTCATGCAGAAAAGCCGCATCTATTGAGTCAACTTGCAGCATTGCGATTGCTCGAGGGCAAGATAGAGGGTGATTCGGCCAAAGGATTCTTTGTAAATAAAGATTTTGGTTTGGAATTGGAATTCCACAAAGAGTTTGGATGGATGCCGACGAAGGCAAAAGGGTATTATCGAGACATGGAAAAGAAGGGCGTTGTGGATCGATCGCACTTCACAATAGTTCATCACGAGGTGGAAACAGAGTGGATTCAATGCAATGTCGGTGAATTCGTCTTCTTACCCAAGAAAGTTGTCAATTTTGTGGCGAAGATAAGCCCGAAGTCTAAAAATAACCAGACCATGCAGGTATCGGCAGTTTGGATTCGTGGTAAGTGCAATGCTGAGATGTTCAACGATGACGCAGTAAATTCAGAACGAGGTTCGAAAGGACCTTTGCACGACGTAAAGCAGGAATTATTCCAACTGGAAAAACAAAAGCCAAACGCGCAGCGAAAGTAAAGTAGGGAAAGTCAACCCTGCAACAACTATTCGTGCTTATCGACCACAAGAGTACCGACGAGCCACATACGCTGATTCAAATGCTCGGGTACATCGTCCGTATCTGGGAGAATTCGGTAGCCAATAGTCAGCCATTGGTTCCGATCATTCCCTGGGTGATCTACAATGGCACCAGTCCTTGGCGAGCGAGTCGCAGCCTGGACGAACTGATTCCGGTCCCGGCCAGTTGGAAACGATACGTGCCAGCATTGGAACTAGCGATTCTGGATGTAAGCCGCATGGATGACAATGCAATGGTGGGTGACCCGATTTTGCAAATCGCGTTGACGCTGCTAAAATATGGCAGAGTCGCGGAATTGGACACTGTGCTGCGGTCCCTGTTTCAAATG
>JBBRGW010000328.1:0-5083 GCA_038223525.1 Pirellulales bacterium | reverse complement strand
AAGTAAAAAAAACCGAGGTTGGAAGTTATTTCATTTCCAACTACCCGCCGTTCTCGCAATGGACTGGGGATGCATTGCCATCTATTCAATCCGCGATGGCTAGCCCGCCTCGAAAGCAAAGGACAGTTTCAGGGGATGAAGTCGAGACTCCTCTCGGATTGTACTTGCATATCCCGTTTTGTCGAAAGCGTTGCAAATTTTGTTATTTCAAAGTTTTCACCGATGTCAATGCGGGGGAAATCGAGCGTTACGTTTCTGCATTGACGCGTGAAATCGAATTGGTATCGCAACAACCGGTGATGGGGGGCCGACCGTTTCGTTTTGTCTATTTCGGGGGTGGCACGCCGAGCTTCCTTTCCGTCAAACAATTGCAATCGCTCTTCGACCGACTGCACAAAAGTATCTCGTGGGAACAGGCGGAAGAGGTCACGTTCGAATGCGAACCGGGCACGCTGAGCGAATCCAAAGTGCATGCGCTGCGTGAACTCGGCGTGACGCGATTGAGTCTCGGCGTTGAGAATTTTTCCGATGCCATTCTTGAAGAGAATGGTCGGGCTCATTTGTCCAAAGAAATTCATAAGGCTTGGGAATGGATCGTCGCCGCTGGGTTCCCCAACGTGAACATCGATTTGATTTCCGGCATGGTGGGCGAAACATGGGACAACTGGCGAGAGAATATTCGACGCACTTTGGAGCTATCGCCCGAGAGCGTGACGATCTATCAAATGGAGCTGCCATTCAATACGGTCTACTCGAAAGGGCTGTTGCAAACCCAGGAAGCGGCGCCGGTCGCAGATTGGCAAACCAAACGGGATTGGGTTCAGTTCGCTTTCGAAGAGTTTCAAAAGGCCGGTTATTCAGTCAGCAGCGCGTATACGGTGGTCAAGGACCCGACGAAGGTGAGTTTCTCCTATCGTGATAACCTATGGAAAGGTTCCGATTTGATCGCAACCGGGATTGCTAGTTTCGGGCATGTGTCCGGTGTTCATTACCAAAACGTTCCGGAATGGCCGCAATACCTAGGAGCTCTTCTCGACGAGAACCGTTTGCCTATCGGCAGAGCCTTTGTCCCGACCCAAGAGCAGTCGCTCATTCGTGAGATGATCTTGCAGTTGAAGCGAGGGTATCTCGACGTCAGTTATTTCGAGACGAAATTCAATACCGATATCGTAGAGCGGTGGCAAAGCGAGTGGAAAGAGTACGTCAAGGATGGGTATGTGGTGCTCAAAACGGATGCGAGCGGAAAATGCCATCGTGTGGAACTGACGGTCGACGGCCTGCTACGAGTCGATGGTTTGCTGTCCGCTTTCTTTGAGCCGCAGTTTCGTGGAGTTCGTTACACATGAGCGATTCGCTCACGTTCATGATGGGGGATTTTGCAGCCGAGTTCCCAACGGATCGGCTTTTTGCAAAGAATCACATGTGGGCCATGCCCAAAGTCGACGACGTAGTTCGGTTTGGTTTTTCATCGTATGCAGTCCGTCTTTTGCAAGACATCTATTTTTTAGAGTTTGGCATCGAAGAGGGAGCGGAATTGAAAAATCGCCAGGAATTCGGTAACATCGAGAGCAAGAAAGCCGAGAGTGGGCTCTACTCGCCGATGCAGGGCAAGGTGTTGCGAATCAATGAGCAGTTGCTCAACGACCCGTCAGGCATTAACGTGGACAAGTATGGCGAAGGCTGGTTGATGGAAATGCAGGGGGACTCGAGCGAGATGCTCAGCCCAATACAATACATGGAACACCTAGCAAAAGCGTGGGATGTTGCCCAGCGAACGATCAAAGGGCAAGCCAATACGATCGAATCCAACGAGGAATAGTCTTTTATGGTTAGTGCAAACAATGGGAGCACCCGTTCCAACGGGTTGTTGGTCGTCGTATCACAGGGCCAGAGTCGCAGCCCCGAAAAGCGAGCGCTCGAAGATTCCATCGCAACGATCGCTGCAAGTCTTCCTAATACAACCTGCCTTATCGTACCCCATTTGTATGATTTGGCTTCCGATAGCCAAAGCGTCATCAAGATGCGAGAGTGGACTGGACCGATTGTGATCCTGAGCTGGCTTTTCGATCGAGCTGGATTCTGGGTTTTAGATCGTCACGAGATTCGCGGCCAACATGGCGAAGTGCAATTGCTCAATCTCGATCTGGTCAACGAGGATGACGACGACGAAGACGAGGACAAGGAAGACGATAAAGCGGCCGATCGTGTGGCCAATATTGCTGTCCGACCCTCGCGACGGATCTATTCGATCGATATGCGCGCGGGCAGCACCGGCGAAGTGTTTGCGATCGAATTCCGTCGCATTCTCGAGGCTGAACAACTAGATGCACCGAAGCTCGATGTGCCCAAGAAAGACCTGCTTTCGCTCGATCGGTTTTTGAATCCGACCAATTCAACCGCACTTTCGATGGACGGCTCTGGGAAACTAGACATCATTAGCAGCAATGCGCCTGTTTCTCATGAATCGCCATTGGGGATTGTTCCGCTGCGAATGGATGAGCATCCGCAACGCCGCTGGTATCCGGTTATCGACTACAGCCGTTGTACAAACTGTATGGAGTGCATCGATTTCTGTTTGTTCGGAGTTTACGGTGTCGATCGCGGCGAGACGATCTTGGTCGAGCAGCCCGACAATTGCCGCAAGGGTTGCCCGGCTTGTTCTCGCGTATGTCCTGAAAACGCAATCATGTTCCCTCAGCATAAAACCCCCGCGATTGCTGGCGCGCCGGTGGATGCTGGCGGATTCAAAATCGATTTGTCGAAATTGTTTGGTGCGCCTGAGCGAGACGAGGATCCAGCGGAGGCGGCTGCCCGAGAACGGAACGAGCAATTGATCTTGGCTGGCAGGGCAGCTGTCGATTTTTCTGCTTCTAGTTCTGTGACAGAATCCAGCACTGATTCGGGGGCCACAACTGCGACCGAGGCAAACAGTTCGGCTGCAGTGATGGCTCGCAAGCCGGATGAGCTTGACTCATTGCTCGATCAACTCGACGCCCTCGACTTATAGGCTGGGCCACGCACGCGTGCCTCCTTCCTCGCTATCCGCAAAAAAAAATTCGAAGCGGCATGTGGACGCTCCGAGTTCTTCGAGGTCGGGTGTTGGGACTTGGTTGGCATGCCTAGTTACATTGATGTGGATCGCATCGGGCGCCGCCCTTTCGACTCGTTACCATCTTGTCTTTTCCTATGAGACTCTCGCTACGGTTCCAGCATCGCTCGAAATCCTAGCGGTATCCACGGGGATGTTTTTGGTTCTCGGGCTGGCCGGGCTGGCGTTCCCATTGAGCGTGCACTACTTGAGGCAGGACGACGAATGGCGGTTGGGTCTTGCCTGCGGATTCGCTTCGTCGTTGCCGCTGGGTTTGCTTATTGCGAGGTGCTTTTTTGATTGGATACCATCACCTGGTATATGGGAGGTGGTTTGGTTTTCTGTTTGGACTGGCCTAGCGATGGGATCGTTGTGTCGCGTTCACATCTGGTCGAATCGGATTCCAAGCTTGGTATGGCAATCCGTTTTAGTCGTCGCGGTGGTGAGCGCGTTCGGTTGGTGGCTGTTGCAAAGTCATTGGTACTATCAAGCGTTCCGATTGGGGTTCAATGACTTTGGACATTTCACCCAACGGATCGCCAACACAGCAGCCGGTCGAGGCTTCCTATTAGAGACCCCTGTGCTGCCGATTTTCTGGGATCACTTTAATCCGGGGCTAGCGTTGTTGGTACCGTTGTGGTGGTTGTGTCCAAACGTCTACTGGGTATTTGTTTTGCAAGCGTTGTCGCTTGCTTTACCCGCCGTGGTCTTGGCATCGATCGTTCGCAAATTGGGTGGTGGTCCAGGGCCAGCGACTCTTTGGGGAATGGCTTGGCTGTTGTATCCTTCGATTGGTCAGATGAACATCGCCTATACCTATGGTTGGCATCCGATCACGTTAGCGATTCCGCTTTTGTTGTTAGCATATCGATCGATGCTCTCGTCTCGTTTCCTGTTAAGTGCGATGTCGACGATTCTCGCGTGTGCGTTTGAGGAGGGGGTAATCGTCGTCGTGGGTTGCTTTGCAGCTGCTATGTTTCTGCGGTCGTTGGCAGTGTCAAAGCAGGCGATTGAAACAAAGCAATCGGGCATGCCGAATGGATATTTGAACGCTCGATCTTGGTTCGCGGTTTTTCTTGTGGCCATCATCAGCTTCGGGTTTGTTTATACGATGAGTGGCTTAGCGACCTTTCAAACCGGCCGATTCGCGAGACTGGGCGTTTCTGCTTCCGAGATTGTCTTGTCCCCATTTTTAAAGCCCTCCGAGTTTTGGGGATTATTGTTTCGGGCTCGAAATGCTGGTTTCTTAAGCCTCTTCTTTGCACCATTCCTTGTTGCTGGCGTTGATCGCGGTCGATGGCATCTCTTGGCGATAGGGTTGCCGTTGGGTGTTTTGTTAGTATGGGAGCATTTGCCTGCGCAATGCATCGCATTCCAGTACACAGCTTGTTTGATTCCGGTTCTCTTTCTAGGATGCGTCGAGAGCGCGCATCGAGTTGGCGAGCAGTTGAGTTGCAAGAAATGGAATTGGCCAGCGGCCTGCGTGACGACAGGCTGGGTGCTCAGCCTGTTTGTAGGTCAATTGCCATGGAGCCAAAACAGTCTGATCGATGTGATTGCAGCAACTTACGATGACCCCATTGCGGAACCGCGTCAGGTAGGATCGGAGGATAACCGCTGGCTATCGGATCAGATTGCAAGTGTGGTTCGCTCGCGAGTCCAAATTGCACCGACGGGTCCAACTGTGTCGCCTCGAGTGCTAGCCACCGGCCGCATCGCTGCACACTGTGTGGGATTGCCCGACGTCGAGACAGTGGGTCAATTCTGGCAACGGGAACGGGATCTTGCCCACCTAGATCCGTTGCTTTCGTCGCCGCTATTGCGTTACGACGTTTTAATGCTGGACTTTCGCGAGCGTTTCCAGCAGACGGAGGTTGAGACGATTCGCGTGCGCGACGAAGCGTTGAAGCTGGGCTTTCGCATCTCGGAGGATCGATTCGGTATTTTGGTAATGGTGCTCCCCCCTCACCCCACTAGGCGAACGGCAGAAAGATA
>JBBRGW010000327.1:0-5083 GCA_038223525.1 Pirellulales bacterium | reverse complement strand
GCTGCAGTGGAAGCATTAAAAGCGAGGCAGATACGGAAGCTTGTATTGGTTCGGCCAGCCGTGGAGGCAGGTGAAAGTCTTGGTTACTTGCCCGGCGATTTGCATGAAAAGCTGAATCCCTATCTTCGGCCCTTGATGGATGCCATTAACGAAATGGTAGATTTGGATCAGGTTAAGTTTCTGATGGAGCAGGATTTGATCGAAGTGATTCCGTTGGCATACATGCGGGGGCGAACGCTGAACCAAGCATTTGTTATATTGGACGAAGCGCAGAACGCGACCGTGGCACAGATGAAGATGTTTCTAACTCGGATGGGTGAGGGATCTAAGATCGTTGTTTCCGGGGACATCACTCAAGTGGATTTGCCATCGGGAGTTTCAAGCGGACTGCGGGACGCTGTTCAGCGTCTGCAGGGCATTGAAGGAATCAGCTTTGTTCGCCTCAATGAAAGCGATATTGTGCGACATCCGTTGGTAAGACGTATTGTCGCAGCTTACGATGGTCCAAGTCACGGCACAAGTCACGGCACAAATCACGGCACAAATCACGGCACAAGTCACGGGCCAAATTCTAGTCGCCCCTCAGGCGGGAGCGGGGCCACGGGCCGAGCATTCCCTGCCGACGATTCCTAGGCTCGACTAACCCATGTCCTCTACTTCAAACGCGAAAACACGCAGTGAACGGGCTGCCAACCTAAAGCTCGATCGCTATCCTTGGCGTCGTCTGTTCGAACGAGTCACTTCGTTGGATGCAATACTTCGGCTTGGAATGGCTATCGTCGCAGCTGTCGTTTTGACGCTCTTTGTGCGAGGCTGGGAACCTCCTTTTGCTTACCGAAAGGGGTACATACCGCAGCGCGCGATCCTTGCTCGTATTCCGTTCAAGGTAGTGGACGAGGCCAAGACCGATGCGTTGCGAATTCAAGCGGGTCGGGAAGTACTTCCGATTTACGAGAACAAAAAGGAACCGATTGTTCAATTGCGAGGCGCCCTCAAGGAAGCGTTGTTCGCCGTTCGCGAAGCCGCTGACACAACGGCTCTCACCAAGAAGCAGCTAGAAACCCTCGGTGCGTTCGGGGTTTCCGTGCTCAATCCGGACGAAATCCCCATGACCAACGAGCAAGCGTTGGTGGCGATCCAAAAGACGTTAGGGACCGATGCAGATATTTCGAGGTTCGATTTTGCGATGCACGAGGTGCTGGATCCGATCGAAGAAATGGGTTTGCTTCGGTCGTTGGCACATGATATCGACCAAGGAAACCAGCGGATCATTCGCGTGATCAAGGCGGGTGAAGAGTCCAAAAAAATCGAAGCGGAGATACAGCGAGTTCGCATCGCCGAGGTTGCCATCACGCTCAGGGGAAAGATTGATCGGGAGTTCCGGAATCAGTTTGGAACGCCAGAATCACAACTATTGGCCAACATGGTTTACCATTACTTGTCGAACCGGCTTCCAGAAACATTAACGCTTCGACAAGACTTGAGCAATCAAGCAAGGACCGAAGCCGTAGCGAATGTCAAACCGTCGATGATCTCATACGATCCATCTTTCGGAGCATTGGTGCCGCTGGGGCGCATCTTAGACCAAAAAGAGTTGTTGCTGCTCAAGGCAGAGCACAAGGCTTACACAGAAAATCTGAGCCTTCGAGAAAAGATTCAAAGGCTCGCGGCATTTGTTGGTTTGGTCACGGCTCTCTACATGCTGTGCGGCTTTTTCATTTTTCAATCGCTCGACCGAACGTTGGTAACGCACACGTTTAAGCTGCTTCGAGTTCTGGCGCTTTGTGTTTCGTGCATCTTGCTGTCGGTACTGGCATCGATGGATCCGTTTCGGGCCGAGGTCATGCCGATCACGCTTAGTGCGATTATCGCAACGATCGCCTATGGGAGGCCGACGGCGCTGATGTTGATGGCCGCCTTTGCCATGCTCGTCGCCTTTAGTACGCGCGTAGATCTCTCCGAGTTTATTACATTGGCGGCTGCATCGGCTGGTTCGATTCTGTTGTGCGGTCGGATTCGCACGAGAACGCGTCTCATCTACGTTGGTGCGGGCGTTTCGTTGGTCGTCTTCATGACCGTCTTGGGGTTGGGCGTCATGACGGGCCAGACCGGCGGAGTCGTCACCGATGGACCCGCTATCAGCAGTTTCCAATCATCGACATCCTCTATTTTCCCGGTACAACTGATTTCGGAAGCAACTTGGCAAGCGGTCTGCGTATTGCTTTGCGGTCCCTTGATGACCGGATTGTTGCCATTTGCCGAAAAACTTTTCGACGTGCAGACCGATCTCAGTTTGCTGGAACTGAGCGATATGAGTCACCCCTTGTTGCGGCAATTGGCTCAGCGAGCTCCTGGGACCTACAACCACAGTATTTCGGTTGCAGCGTTGGCCGAATCCGCCGCGGAGAGCGTTGGTGCCAACGGATTGCTTGTTCGGGTTGGAGCTTGTTTCCACGACATTGGGAAGATGTTCAAACCCACTTATTTCGTCGAGAACCAAACACCAGGTGCGAACCGGCACGATACATTGCAGCCAGCAATGAGCACTTTGGTTATCATCGCGCACGTCAAAGACGGGGCTGACTTGGGCCGTCAGCATCGCTTGCCTACTCCTGTTGTTGACTTTATTGAGCAGCATCATGGGACTACTTTGGTCGAGTACTTTTACCGTTTGGCCACGAAAAAAAGCGAGCAGGATCCGCACGGCGAGGAAATCTCGGAAACCTCGTTCCGATATCCAGGTCCAAAACCGCAATCCAAAGAAGCGGCGGTATTGATGATGGCGGACGCTGTCGAGAGCGCTTCCCGAGCGTTGGTTGAGCCAACGGCTTCGCGGCTACAAAATTTGGTCGAGCAGATCGCCATGAAGAAGTTACTCGATGGTCAGTTTGACGAATGCGGATTGACCTTATGCCATCTCGACACCATCAAACGGTCGTTGATCAAGAGCTTGACGGCGATCTATCATGGCCGAATCAAGTATCCGGATCAACAGAGCGCTGGTTGATTGTCGCCGGACCGCAATGTTGCCTTTTGCTCCGCAAAAGTTGCGATTGCCACGCGCACTTTCGCGAAGCGAAAGGCGACGATACTAAACAGTCGTTTCATTTGTCTTGATTGAGGCGATTTTAGGAACTACTATTTGAGTTTGCTGCCGATGATTTTTTAATCGCCCCGTAAGACTTGGTTGTGTCCATGAGTTATTTTGCATTTTCGCGAATGGTCTTTGTCGTTTTGACCTTGTTTGTCCTGCTGAGAAGTTCCGCTCAAGCAGATTTCATAGTTCTTTACAATGGAACTGGCCTTCCCTCAAGTCAGAGCTGGCTTTCTTACGCCAGCAATGGTCTGCTTAATGGCGGAACATCAACGCAAACGCAGGTCGCGTCCGGTGTTCGGTTGCAAACCGATGGACCCGTAAGCGCTGGGTATGGATCCTATACCCCATTTGCCCAACTGCAGAACGCAGCTTTTCCAGTGCTCAATCGAGCTAACGGTTTCGAGCTCTCGTTTTCTTTGGCAATTGCAGCTGAGAGTCATACGAGCAACGATCGTGCGGGCTTCTCCGTGATCTTGCTCGGCAGCGATTCGCAGGGGATCGAAGTCGGGTTTTGGGATTCGCAGGTTTGGGCGCAGAATGTTGGCTTCACGCGTGGCGAGAGCTTCAACATAGCCACCACAACGCCGCGTGATTATCGACTTCGCATTGAAAGCGACACCTATCGGCTCTTCGCCGGCAGTGACCAATTGCTAACGGGCGCGGTTCGAAACTACTCTGCGTTCGGACCTCCATACAGTTTGCCCAACATGCTATTCTTGGGCGACAATACATCCAGCGGAATGGCAGATGTCACGTTGGGTGCAATAACCCTTCAATCCAATTTGGCAGCCGTTCCTGAGCCTTCAAGTAGTATGCTACTTATTGGTGCTGGTGGTTTTCTATTTTGTCTATTTAAGCGGCATGCCTGGCTCAGACTTGCCATTGGTCGTCAAGATCTGAAAATGATGAACGCCCGCGGCTAGCGGATGTTCGCTCGACCACACGATTTTTTTCTCCGGTGTAACCTCGACCATCGAGATCCCTTTGTTGGCTGCATGACTTCCGATGACTGTGTTGCCATTTGCAAGCCGTTGCGAGCCACAAGGATCCTTGAACAATCCACCTACGTCATCGTTCGTTACCTTCCAAACAATTTTGCCATGCATATCGAACTCGACCACTTTGTTGCCATGAGTGAGCGAGGCAACCGTGTTGCCATTATCGAGCCGAATCGCGGTGAACGGCCAATTCTCAGCTTGGCGCCCTCCGATCTCATCTAGATCTGTCTTGAAGAGTTGCACAATCTTCCCATCAGGCGAATACTCTTTGATCGAAAAAGCGAGCAAGTGCGGTACCAAATAGTTGCCATTGCGCAGTTGCCGGGCCATGCGAGTTTGCATGTGTGCATTCTCTGTTTCAGGTTGCAGGGGGACTTCGGCTACCGCTTCTCCGTTGGGGTTCACCTCGAGCAATCTCGGACTCGCGCCCAATTCGGTAACAAGAGTATTGCCGTTATAGAGGCGCTGTGTCGTACCGATCTCCGCATTGTCTTTGTTTTTCGTGTAAGTAAAAACAACTTGCTTGTCGCGGGTGACTTCTTCGACGCGATCGCTGTAGGCCAATAGTACATTGCCGTTGGGAAGCACAAAACCATCGCGGGATCCGCCCTTATACTCCCAGCGAACCAATCCTTCTTCGTCGATGATAGCGGTCTTAGCTCCCATCACCAGGTAAGAATGGCGTATGGAAAGTTTCTCTTCGGCATTGGCAACGCTGGCAACGTTGGCAAAGTTTAGAAAACAAAGAACGCAGTTTAGCAAGGAAACAGCTTTTAATCGCATTGGTAACTCGCGGCGGAAGGAAAGATTTTGCACTGGGGCACAACTCAACGTAGGCGAGTCTCTCCGAGACTCGCAGAAATCAGCGTCTCGCAGAAAACAGCGTCTCGCAGAAAACAGCGTCTCGCAGAAAACAGCGTCTCGCAGAAAACAGCGTCTCGCAGAAAACAGCGTCTCGCAGAAAACAGCGTCTCGCAGAAAACAGCGT
>JBBRGW010000326.1:0-5113 GCA_038223525.1 Pirellulales bacterium | reverse complement strand
CTTACCGCGCCGCTCTTCATTTTCACTAGAGCTTGGTATGCCATGAAGCGAACCGAGTTGCATGGATTGCGGAGAGCTTCGACGGCGCCGGCGGCAGTCGTCAAATCGAATTTGGGCACGGTGTATTTGGTACCTGGAGGTGCGATTCGGAACAATCGACCACGTTCCATATCGACCATGTTGTGGCCGCCTACGCCAGGATCGTACCAGTCCGATACGAACAGCGAGCCGTCCGGTGCAACACAAACGTCCGCCGGCCTAAACCACTTGTCATACTCGCCCACCGCGATGTCTTCGATCGTTGCCGAATAGCCCGCGCCGTCTGGTTTGGAGATATACGATCGGACGACATTTGGTCCCGCATCGCAGTGGATCACTTGATTGCGGAATTTTTCTGGGAGCAAGTTCCCTTCGTAAACGGTGATCCCAGTCGGTGAACCAGCACCGGTGATGAGCATGTTGGGAACTACGCCGGGGTCGTTGAGATGCCAGTGCCGGCGAGGAATTTCGGGTTCCCAATTGGTTCGCTCGACTTGCCAGCCTGCTCCATTTGCTTCGTCGACGTATCCGTAGTTGCCGAACTCCATCACAAAGTTGATACGAGTGGCCCGGTTGCCGTCATCGTCGTTGTCGGATTGCCAAAGCGTGCCGAACGAGTCGATGGAGACTTCGTAGTTGTTTCGGAAATTGTGGCCCAGCACTTCCATGTCGCTCAGGTCTTCATTGCATCGAAAGACCATCCCTTGCCGATACGGCTTGCCGGAGTCATTGATCTCGCGGCCCCAACGGTCCTTGATCGGGTTTCCATTGGTGTCGCAAAGTCGGTGTCCCGTGTTGCCATAATTAAAATACATCTTGCCATCGGGCCCAAACATAAACGAGTGGACCGAGTGATCGTGTTGCGGGTCGCCCGTCTTGGTCAAGATAGCCTTCTTGGAGTCGGGAATGTCGTCTCCGTTTTCATCGATAAACTCCCACACGTAAGGAGCCGCGCTGACGATGACTCGGTTGCCCAAGACGCACAAGCCGAGCGCCGAGTCGATATCGCGACCTTGATAAAAGACCTTCGAAGTATCGACGACTCCGTCTTGATTGGTATCCTCGAGGATGAGGATGCGATCCCCTTCCTTGCGGTCGTCTTTATGCTTGCGGTAGTTGACGACCTCGCAGGCCCAGATGCGACCTTTGTGATCGATATCGATGTTGGTCAAGCTCTTGAGCATCGGTTCGGAGGCAGCAAGTGCAGCCTCAAGGCCCCCGGCCACAACGAGTCCAGCGACTGCTTTATCGCTGCTGCGTTGATCGCCAGCAGCAAGGCCCCCCACGCTACCTGACGGGCCGCCACCCCAATTATTAAGTCCCTCGGGAACACTTTCGGCCGCGATATGAAAGCGGACGGAGGTGGTCTCAGGGGAACGCGAAACGCCACCGTTGTCGAGTGCACAACCGGTTTGAAATCGTTCGTAGCCAACTGGGAGATTGAAACCGATCACGCTGTTCGCATGCGTTCCGATGCCTTTGATAGGAGTAGATCGGACTTGCAACGGTCCTCCTTCGACGTTTGCGTTCTTCGTTGGATTGCCGAAGTCACTTGAGGCTTCGAACCATTCGAGCTCGAGCAGTGACTTGGTACCGTCCTTGCCAACAAGCTTCGGCTCGACCCAATCGGCCCAATCGAATCCGTAGCCATCTTCGCCGCCCGTAACGACCAAATAGAGTTTTTTAACGCCTGTGATCTCGATGTCGACATCGATTTGGTGTCGGGACGTTTTGTCGTTGACGGTTTGGGAGGAGAAGAGCAGTTTGCCTTGGGTTGCAGGCTTGGTCGTATCGCCCGTAGAGGGTGACGTGGAGGGTGAGTTGGAAGACGAGTTGGAAGGTGAGTTGGAAGAAATGAGTTGGAAGCTTTTTGCGATGTCTTCCGGTTTGAATTTGGAGGGTACTTGTTCGTCTTGATTTTCCTTGAGTTGATCGACCGACTTCGGTTCGACGTTCGCGCCGGATACTGGGACGGGTGCATGTGCGGCCCAGAGGATGGCATTGGCAACGAGTTTCGTTTGCTCGGTTCGGCCCCAGTTCCAGTGGTAGTGACCGCCGGTGAAGCCAAAGGATCGACCTCCGTTGGGACGATCGGTGGCCCAAGCGACGTGTTGCAGATCGCCTCGAGCGACTTCTTTGCGGACGGCAGGGTTGCCGCTATGCTCGCCATCGGGTCGGTCCATGGTTGTTGCAGGCGGAACGGCAGAAAGAATGGGCGTCACACCCTTCATCTCGTCTGGGAATCGCATATGAAAGTACCATTCATCGCGAGTGACGAACGGTTTGACGCCGGAGGTGATCGGGTGTTTGGGCAAGTTATCGAATTTGGCGTCCCAATGTGGATTGACGGACCAATTGGTTTCGAAATAACCGCCGAGCCATGCCAAGAATTCCGGACCACCTCGTTTCGTAGGCACTTCGACAGCGTAGTGGAGGCACACAAACCCAGCGCCGCGGTCCATATGTTTTTTGAGCATGTCGAGGTGTGGCAGGGAGGGATGACCGCCACCGCCGTCAGAGTAGATGACGATTGCATCCGCGTTATCGAGGACGGATTCATCAGCGGGCCAACCGTTGCGGATCACTTCGCATTTGACATTCGGATCGGTCTTTTGGAGAACATCGGCCAAGATACGCGAGCCGGCATAGTGTTCATGCGAGCCATAGTCATGGCTTTGTCTTCCGGCGATGAATACGATTTTTTTGGTAGCGGGTGCAGCAACGCCCTCAGCAGCACAGGCAGGTGGGAAGAAGGAAATGAGACAGAACAGAAAGAGCCCTAAAGTCATCATTGCAAAACGATCTTTTTTGGCCATAGGACGCAGCAACATAAAGAAACTCCAGTCGAGGGAGGTGTCGAAGGTAAAGTCGAGGTCGTAATCGTGATCCGAAATAGTCTTTCGGGCATTCAAGCACCCCGACATTGTACCTCGGGACAACAGCCTGTGGTATTCGAATCACACAGTGTGTCGGTCACCCTTGCCGAAAGTAATTTTGCACTAATGTTTAACCCGCGCAGCGCGGGACCTGTCGGCCCTGTCATAGCACAAAATTCCCTGCCGTCCGCGCCCGAGGACCAGCGTCTCGGAGATACGCAGCTACGTCGGTCTGCCTCTCCGAGGCGGACGTTAAAAGCCGTGAGGACCGCGTGCGGTTAAACATTTTAGCGGTACTTGCTGGGCCAATCGCGGGTTCACGATCGACAAGGGCGTTTGCTGTAAATTCCTTAAAGCCATGTCATCGTGCCGGGTATAACTCGACAAAAACTTGCCACTTTCGCCTCAAAGTGACTAGAATTTAGTAATGACTCTTTTCAGAACGCTTGTTCGTTCGCCTGTCTCAAATCGGTTTTCGAGACGGGAATTAGCGGATGAGCTAAATACCCGCGGAAGCCTTCGCTACCATTCGAATAAAAATCCATCAAGCACAGTTGAATTAGCGGTTCCTCAATGATTAACTTTAGGGCGAGCGGCCAGTGCACTAGCCGCCGGTTCCTAGAAACACCAATACTTGATACTGACGCACCACGAGCTTGCACTCTGTCCAGAGTTGGTTCGAATTAATTTTAGGAGCCGCTGAAGCGTGCCAGCACACCCTAATTTCAGTCTGGAGCAATGCAACTCGATTTTAATCCAGCGACTATTTAACAACAAAGATTGGCATCCTCATGAACATTTTCGCTGCGAGATTCAAGCAAAAACGCGTCAAGAAACTCAGGCGAATTGAGGTGCTCGAATCGCGCTGTCTGATGGCGACCGACGTTATCTTGGAATGGAATGACGTACTGCTAACAGCCAATGCCGCCGACCATTCTGGTACCGCCGATCAGGCTGGACCGATCCTAACCTCACGCGCGTTCGCAATCGTCAGTGTTGCTATGTACGATGCTTACAATTCTATCGAACGGATCGGATCGCCCTTCCTGGTTCGGGCGAAGGTAAATGGCAAATCAGATAGCGATGCTGCCGTGGCACAGGCCGCACATGATACTCTTTCAGCGCTGTACCCTTCGCAACGGCTCCGTTTCGACGCAGCCCTTACTCAGTCGCTGGCTCGCATTCCAAACGGTCCGATCGAAGACCGCGGTCGAGCCGTTGGCGCAAAAGTAGCATCCCTTATACTGCAAGACCGTGCAGACGATGGGGTCGCTGACCTGATGCAGTTCGATGCACAGTACCATCCAAAGGGCCTTCCTGGCTTTCATGGTGCTGATCCGTTACACCCCAACCAAGGGTACTATGCACCCGGTGCTGCGCACGTCGCAACCTTTGCGGTCGATGACGTCGACCAATTCCAAGCGCGTCGTTTGGATGATGGAACTCCTGCTGGCCGAATCGCGTTTATGCAAAGCGAGGAATACAAAGCTGCCTACGCTGAAGTAGTTTCGCTGGGTAGCGACGGGATTTCTGCGCCAACCAACCGCACGTTTGAACAGACTCAAATTGGGCTCTTTTGGGCTTACGATGGTCGCCCTGGATTGGGCACACCGCCACGGCTATTCAACCAAATCGCAAAGACAATAGCCATCCAGCAGAGCAACTCGGTCTCGCAAAATGCCCGACTCTTCGCGTTGATCAACCTCGCGCAGGTCGACGCTGGGTTGGCGGCGTGGAACGGGAAATACGACGATGATTTCTGGCGCCCCGTGTTGGGGGTTCGCGGTGCCGATACCGACGGGAACCCTGATACGATCGCCATCACTGACTGGATTCCGCTCGGCGCACCGGCTAGTAATCCACGGCCGGGTGATACCAATTTCACGCCCCCGTTCCCCGCTTACGTCTCAGGCCACGCTACCTTTGGCGCATCGGTTTTCCAAACGTTGAAACGGTTCTACGGTCGTGACGACATTCACTTCACTTTCATTTCCGATGAGCTCAACGGAATCACACGCGATTCGGATGGTAGCACGCGCCCCATCGTTCCACGAACTTTTGACAGCTTCTCTCAAGCAAAGTTCGAAAACGGTCAAAGTCGTATCTATCTAGGCATTCATTGGGCCTTCGATCGCGACGAAGGCATCAAGACCGGCGATAACACGGCCAACTTCATCTATGAACACATCCTCCGGCCT
>JBBRGW010000325.1:0-5198 GCA_038223525.1 Pirellulales bacterium | reverse complement strand
TGCGATTGACCGTCTGTCGGTTGCAGCAAAAAGACCTGAGTCAATCGCTGAGCGAACTACTCATGGATATCTATTCGAGTGTCAAACGGCATCGCACTTATCGTCAGATGAAAATGTACAATGACCCGACCTTGAACCCGTATCTTTACTGAAGTGCCAAGACGCTTTGAACCGTCGCAAAAGTGAATCGGAGAAAGGTGAACCGAGTGAGGTGGGATCGATGGTCATTGAAGGGATTTTGACGACTGAAAATGGAGACGGATCCATGCATGTGTCCCCCATCGGTCCGCATGTGAATGCCGAATTGACTGCTTGGACACTTAAGCCGTTTCAATCGTCAACTACGTTCAGAAACCTTCGCGACTCGTCGCGAGCTGTTTTCCACGTCGTGGATGACCCGCTTTTGATGGCATGCGCGGTGCTCGGTTTTTGCAATCCAGGGGAGGGAGGGAAGGATTCGTCAGCGATTCTTGGTGCGGAGTTGTTCCGTGAACTCACTGAGGCCACGCACGAAACGACGATCGGATGGGTGCTCGGTTTGAGCTGTCGGTCCATTGGTTTGTCGGTTGCGGAGTGGGATGTCTCGGCTCCGCGTGCCATAGCGCGCTGCGCAATGACCAAGGAAAGGCAAATCCGACCTTTTTGGGGCTGGAACCGAGCTAGGCACAGCATTCTGGAACTAGCGATTGTTGCCAGCCGCGTTCCCATTCTAGATCGACGCGAAATCGAAGAAGAGGTCAATCGGCACAAAATCATCATCGAAAAGACCGCGGGAGCGCGCGAGTTGGCCGCTTGGGAGTTGCTCCGAAAGCATTTGTCGCAATAATCGGCGAATGCGTTGTTTGGACGCCGGTCGCTATCTCTTTTAAGCTTTGCCGAAATGCCTGCTCAGTATTGTATTGGAATCGATTTAGGAACAACGAATTCGGTGCTTGCGTTCGCACCTTTGGCGGAGCCGGAAGCCCTCATCGCGGTTCTACCTATTCCGCAATTGGTAGCTCCGGGAGCAATCGAACGAAGGCTGACGCTCCCCTCGTTCTTGTATTTGGCAAACGCAACAGACGATCCGGCACTTCAAGTGCCTGGTATTCGGAAAGACATCGGTATCGTCGGAGAATATGCGAGGCGAGTTGCGAGCGAGCAACCCGATCGCGTTGTCGCCGCGGCCAAGAGTTGGCTATGCAACAAAAGGGTCGATCGACAGTCCCCAATACTGCCATGGGAATCGACTGCGGAAGTTGCATTGGTCTCCCCAATAACAGCAACCACCGCCTTTCTGAATCATCTTGTTGATGCCTGGCATTTGGAGTTTCCGGATGCACCGTTTGGTGAGCAGAAGGTCGTTCTGACGGTCCCAGCATCCTTTGATTTGGTCGCTCGCGAATTCACCAGGCAAGGTGCACTGGCCGCCGGGTTTCCAGAAGATTTTGTATTTCTAGAAGAACCACAAGCCGCGCTATACAACTGGATTCACGCGCACGGCCAACATTGGAGGGAATCGCTGCAAGAACAGGATGTTCTGCTGGTCTGCGACGTAGGGGGTGGGACCACCGATTTGACTTTGGTAAAGATCCAGTCGGAGAACGGGGAGTTGAATATGAATCGCCTAGCGGTCGGCAATCATCTATTAATCGGGGGCGATAATATGGATTTGACACTTGCGCATGTCGCATCCATTCAATTTGCAGAGAAGGGTACGAAGCTGAATGCATGGCAATCGGTTTCGCTTTGGCACGCGTGTCGGCTGGCTAAGGAGTCATTGCTTCGCGGAGATTCGGCGCCAAACTCTGTTCCGTTGAGTGTGTTGGGGCGAGGTAGTAAACTGATCGGCGGGACCGTAACGATGGAACTGGACCGTTCCATCGTAGAAACTACTTTGGTAGATGGATTCTTTCCTATGATCGGGCGGGACGAGCGACCGGATCGCGATGGAGCCAATGGGTTTCAAGAGATCGGCTTGCCATTCGAACCGGATGTTGCGATCACGAAGCACGTTGGAGCATTCCTGGCTGACCATTTGCGAGCCGATGGCCAAGAGCCGATGAAGTTGACGCATTTGCTGTTCAACGGTGGGGTATTCAATTCCGATTCCTTCCGAGAACGGATGCTGGCTACGCTCGCTTCATGGAGCGATCAAGGTCAAGCGCCGACGGTATTGGGCGGCGTCGAGGATCTCGATCAAGCAGTCGCATGTGGAGCCGCCTACTACGCGTGGACCAAGAAGCAAGGTGGCATTCGCATTCGAGGTGGCACGGCGCGAAGCTATTACGTTGGAATCGAGACGTCAGGTCCGTCGATACCGGGAATGCCACGACCGTTGCAGGCGCTCTGTGTGGTTCCACAAGGGATGGAAGAAGGTACACAGACTGACGTAATGAGCCGCGATGTAGGACTCAAGGTCGGTCAACGCGGACGGTTTCGTTTCTTCTCAAGCACGATGAGGAAGCAAGATCGCCCAGGTACTTATTTGCGAAACTGGGACGAGCATGAGCTTGAGGAAACTTCGCCGCTCGAAGTAGAGCTGACGGCAAGTGAAGGAGAGCAAGTCGTTCCAGTAAGGTTTCAAAGCAGGATCACGGAGCTTGGGGTCTTTGAGCTCTGGTGCAAAAGCACGCGGAGCGACCAAAGTTGGAAGCTGGAGCTGAATGTGCGAGAGTAGAGCAATCCGCCGTTTGAGTATTAGACCTGGGATTCCTGGCGTCCCGAACAGTAGGATAGGACCACTGTTCCGTCCCGCGATTTGTTCGGGACAATGGTCCCAAACTACGTCTCATCGCGGTAAACCGCGGCCGCGCCATGCGGCTAAGGATCGTTCGATAAATTACTTTCGTAGTGGACGAGGCTACGAGTCCCGCATTTCAGGACTCGTAGCATCGTCCACTACGAAACGGGACAATAATTGTCCGAACGATCCTAACGGTTTTTCTATCTTCGAATGCTTAACGAACTTTCGATTTCCGTCCGATTGTACCAGAGATATAGTATGCGATTTCTCAGAGGCGGATGCACACCATCGGAGGAATCAGGCACGCGAAACAATAGCTCGGTCGGGCGGCTTTCGATCAACTCGATCAAGCGGAGCATGCTCACTTCGTTGAACTGCAATTGGGTGGGGTTCTGCAATACTTGCTCCCATGCTAGCCGAGGCTGAGTCTGCAGCTTTCTCATTTTCTTCGCTTGCCTCTCAAGCTCTTGGGCGTTGTCATCATCAATGTCGCCGTACCACATATAGCGAAGCAGACCACTCAACGATTTGCCTTGGTTTACCGCACGATCACCCACTGCTTTTTTCACTTTTTGTTCGATCTCCTCCTGCGTTGCGTGGCCATACGGCATGCTGGCGGTGATCGTGTCGACAAGTTCAGAAGGGTTAAGCCCGCTTGCGGCTTTCGACAGGATGACACTTTGCATGACATAGCATTCTAGTTCGCCAGCCAGTCCGAGCTTCAACAACCCTTGGATGGACGGGAATACACCGCCCGCTTGCGCGCCGAAGTCATCGCAAAGATATTCAATCGCCGATGCGTTTCTCTTGTAAGGGAGATTCGAAAGTTTCCAAGAAGCCGTAGTCGCTCCCACCAGCAATAGGTACCCCAAAAAGCCGTCAAGTCCCAAACGCTGCACGATTAGAATTCCGAGAATTGAACCAAGCGCAATCGTGATGATTTGAAATCGATTGACGATCAAATAATAGCGATAGTAGTGTCCCAGCTCGTGCCCGATGATATCCTGAACTTCGGCAGGTTCCAATTTGTGTAAGGTTTGCCGATTTAAGTAGACTCCGTTGAGCGACTTGAAAAACATCCCCAGACCATGATGGCTTGCGTACGCGTTCATAGATGGGCTGGCTAAAATGTAGAGCGGTAGATTTTCGTCTGGCAATCGAAGTTTTGCCAGCGTGTCGCGAAAGAGCGATTGCAACTGGAACTTGTCGTATTGCCCAAAGCGTGTGCTTGCCTTGAGGTCCTCTACGCGTTTCTTTTTTGTCGCGTAACTCATCGCAAGCGAGGATGCCATCGGGCCGGCCATGATGGCGATCGCAAAAACGGTCATCACGGGCTCTCGCATCACCCACCCCCAGTCGACGACGGCCGCAGCAAGTCCAATCAAGAGGAGTTCTACGATCAAGATCAGCCAGGCGAATCGATTGGCCCGCTCCATTTGTGCGATCAAATCGGAGCGCCGAGGGATGGTTTCGTCGGGTGCCATCGGTGTGGCCTTTGCGATAGAGCTCAATATAGGAAATCTCAACTATCTTCACCTAACGCATCAAGCGTAAGAGCTAAAAAGATAGCTTAGGAAGTTAACGGGTGCCTTGCCTCGCGTTTGGTAATAGACTTTACCCGGGCCTGTGTAGCGGTTGACGAGTCCTTCGCCGGACATGATCGAGTCGCGAACGCTGTCGGTGGCTTTGACGAGTTGGTAGGACACTGATTCCGAGAAGGCAACCGCGTAACGATTGTCTAAAAAAAACTTTTCACCTTCGGCGAGTTCTCTTTCGATGATCGCGCCATAGGTCTGGCAGAAGGCAGTACCAGTTCCGCTTACATGAAGCAGAAACAGCCCCTTCTTGGACATCACCCCTTTCATCCCGCCGTACTTGATTTCGAGTTTGCAGTCGCCGATGCTAGCCAAGTAGCTGCCGCGTGTTAGGTAGTATCCAGATACGTCGGAGAGGGGCAAGCTGAGAATGTCACCTTGAACGGAGGGTGCGAGCATTAGAACTTGTTCATCCCGCTTAGCCAAAAACTGGGCCGTGAACATGCTCTCGCCCCCGAGCAAATTCTTGACGCCGCTCAGCCAAGCGTTTCCCTTTCCCTTGCGCCCGACCGAAGCAGACAACTGCAGGCCGGACGTCATCGAGAGCATGCTGTCGGGTTGAGCCATAACCAAGTCCCCCTGGTTCATGTGCAACTCGAGCACGGAAAAAACAGGACCATGCTGGACAGAGTATTCCATGAATCGAACTCATCGCAAGCTGAAAGCTTACGCCACTTAAGCAAACCAAAATAGGAAATTCGACAACGTGCTAGTGCATCATCCAGGCTAAAAACGTGGGTTAGCGAACTTAGTTGCACGACGCTCCGCGTCGTGTTTCCTACGACGCGGAGCGTCGTACAACTAAGGGGGCACCCGAAAAATGAGCTGCAATTGACCACCCTATGGGATAAAGCGATTAAACCGACACGTACGTTCCT
>JBBRGW010000324.1:0-5207 GCA_038223525.1 Pirellulales bacterium | reverse complement strand
CCCATCAGGTTGTCACCTTCACCGACACCAAGATAAAACCCGTTCATCTCGGTTGATCCCAGCGCGGTAAAGCTCACCGCTCCTTGATCGCGCATCGATTTTATCGCATGCTCGATCAAGTGCTTTGCAATCGCATCTTCGTCCTCATTTTGCGCAATGCAAATTTTATGAATGATCGCAGCCGATTCGCTTTCTTGGCTGCCATCAAGGTTACTTGCGAAACCAAAATGGAGGAACCCAACAGCAACACCTCGATCGTTGACCGCGACAACCAAGCCGTCAAACTTGAAAAACGGCTTGCTGAGAACGCATTGATCCCACACGCTTACGGAACATTGGCTCTTGGAATGGAATGCAGCATGATGATCTTGCCAAAGCTTGACAAGGACTGGAGTATCAGTGTTCCGAAAAGACCTGATCGTCCACACGTCGCTCACCCGAGTACCGCTGGGACTCGAAAGCACTCCGAATCGGAAGAAGGAGCGTTTTGAAGAACTTCTTCGCGAGAAAGAGATGGAATGCAAACATCTAGAGCAAGAACATTCCGAAGCTCAAAAGCATGAACCATCGGCTCTACGTTTTCGGTGTTGACCTCAGCCAACTGCTCCACGAGTCCAACGATTTTGCCGAGCTTGTCCGTCAACTCCAAAACTTCATTGGGGGTGAGGGAAAGCCTAGCGAGATTTCCAATACGAATCACATCATCGGCAGCTAAAGCCATCGACGGTCCTCGGTTGAATTACTTTGGCAAAGCGAAAGGCTTGGCGCGAACGGCTTTTCGAATGCGTCCGCTGCGAATGCACTGCGTGCAAACTCGAATCGTTCGAACTTCACCATTGGGAAGAGAGACCTTGCAATTTTGCAAGTTTGGGGTGAACCGACGCTTGGTGATACCAGTAACCTTGGTACCTACACCGCCCAAGTATTTTGCCTTACCACGGATCTCGACTTGATTCCCGACGGATGCAACTTTTTGACAAACTTCGCAAGACTTGGACATGATCTGCCTTAAACCACCAACGAATCGAACCTTAAAGTACTGACTTTTGTCCCTCAAAGGGGACCGAAGTATAGCCGTCCGGCCGGGAGTCGCAACATCAAAACAGATCTTCAGCACCCCGATTGATGAAAAATCACTGCGAAATTACACTCAGTGCCGAGCCGATTGTGTTGCCGATCATTCAAAAATGCCTCATTCCTCGCGGATCTCCTGCAAGATGACTGTTCAGAAGTTCACGCGAGAATTAGCCAGCGTCATCGAATCGGCAGGAAAACTTGCGTGTTCGGTCAAGGCGGACGCGATTTTGGTGCTGCTGGATAGTGCGACGGACTGGGAACGCCTCCGCGAACTTGTGCCGGCAGAAATCAAGCGCATCCTGGTGGCAGCCGATCGCGTCGAGGATCTAGCCGATGCAGAAAAACACGGTCTTATCCCGCTGGTACTGAACAAAGAAGATTCCCCTCTGCTCGAACGCCTGCAACACGCCTTGCTGGAAGCGGTCGCCGACGAACTGCTGGCCAACCATTGCGACGTCATTGCGGTTTATTGTGGATTCGAAGTCAACCGCATCGACTCGATCTCCATCATCCGGCTCGACGAGCGCATGCGACGTTTCACAAGCCGCGATCTGCAGCGTCTCGAAAGCTCCGTACCACTCAACAATCTAAAAATTGTCATCGACTTGGCTGTTCAAATCGGTCGCGAGGGGCGCGAGGGAAAGAAAGTCGGCACGATGTTCGTCGTCGGAGACACCCGGAAAGTTCTCCAGCACTGCAAAGATAGCGGTTTCGATCCACTCAAAGGCTATAGCCGCAAGAACCGCAACTTGCACGACGCCCGTGTTCGCGAAGACATCAAAGAAATAGCGCAAATGGACGGCGCATTTGTCGTGTCGCCCGATGCTGTCGCCGAACGCTCGCGTCAAATCATCGAAATGCTTCACGAGAACCTACAGCTCTCCAAAGGTCTCGGCTCTCGCCATTGGGCTGCTGCCGCTATCACGCAGCGGACCAAGGCGATAGCGATCGTTGTTAGCCAATCCAGCAGCACGGTTCGCGTCTTTCAAAATGGCGCACTCGTTCTTCGAATCGAACCGATGGAACAGGCGGTCAAGTGGCAAGAGTTCAACTACGAGCCACCACCCAACGAAGCAGCAGACTGATTACGATGCCAAAGCCTTTTGTCGCAATCGTCACTGGAGCATCGAGCGGAATCGGACAAGCGACCGCGATCGAATTCGCTCGCCGTGGGGCAAAACTGATTCTGAGCTGCCGGCAGAACCTACTTGGAATGGAATCCACTGTTTCGCAAATCCAAAACCTGCCCAACTCCTCGAACGATTTGGTATGCATTGTTTCCGACATCGACGATTCGAATTCGAGCAAGGGACTCGTAAGCTCTGCGTTTGACCGATATGGCTATGCTGACGTTTGGGTGCATGCAGCGGGTTCGGACGTTCTAACTGGCGGGGCAAGCAAGCTTTCCTTCGATGAAAAGCTAACAAAGCTCTGGAGCACAGATGTACACGGAACAATCCGGCTCAGTCGAATGGTCGCCGCTCGAATGTTGGCTCAGCCCAAACACGACGACCGCTTGCCCTCCATTGTCCATCTCGGATGGGATCAAGCAGAACAGGGAATGGAGAGTGACAGCGGGCAGTATTTCTCAGCGACCAAGGCAGCCATCGCAGCCTTCTCAAAAAGCCTTGCCAAAACCTTGGCTCCGCATGTTCGAGTCAATTGCGTCGCACCAGGTTGGATCCAAACCGATTGGGGCCGGCAAGCGTCCGAAGCATGGCAACAAAGAGCCATTGGTGAATCCATGCTAGGTCGCTGGGGCAATGCAAACGACATAGCCCGCGTGATCGCTGCGCTTAGCTTGGGCGATGGATCCTTTATCAATGGCCAAACGATCCCGGTTAACGGCGGCTGGCAAGGTATGCCGCGGGGCGGACACAGTTAAGCACATTAGTTGCACGACGCTCCGCGTCGTGATTCCCACGATGCGGAGCGTCGCACAACGATGACGCGTTCCGCTATCAAGAAATGAAAATGTTTCAAACCGATGGTCGTTAGCCTTACTGAGTGAAACCTTCAGGCGCAATCCCAAGTCGCCGTAACTGCTCCATTAGTTGCTCCGCCCGCTCTCGCTCTGAGTTGGCTCGCATTGCCTCAACATCCGCCCTAGCCTGCTCCGCATCCGCCCTAGCCTGCTCCGCATCCGCTCTGCCCTGCTCTGCATCCGCCCTGCCCTGCTCTAAATCCGCCCTGCCCTGCTCTAAATCCGCTCTAGACTGCTCTGCGTCCGCTCGCTGCTGTTCCGAGAATGCAAGCTCTGCACCGGTTGAGATCAAGTTGCCAGCCAAATCCGTCCATCGCAACCATCGATCGGTGTGCCCTTCGAAGTTGCCCTCCCAAAGCTTAAGCCCCAATCCAATCGATCCCATCAAATGGGTCTCACCTTGGATTTGCTCATAACGCCCTCCACGCAGCTCAAAAAATCTTAGCTTTTCCGTTCGCAAAAATTCACCCGGATCGTAGATGATGTAAAACGGAATACCCACGCGTGCGTAACCCAACAACTTGTCACCATCTTCGTTGCCTTCTCGGTTGGAAACGATCTCGATAACAACCTCCGGTAACTTGCCATACTCCCAAATGAAATAGGATCGATTGGATTTTGGAAACAGGCTCTCCGGAGCCTTGACGTTCAGACTCAAAAACATACCGGGAACGTAAGGCGGGACCCGAGTTGAGTAAAAGAGCCCCACATTTGCGAGAGCCAAAAAAGGCGCTTCGGTACGCCAACTCGAATAAAGTGGCTCGGTCAACAATCGCTGTTGCTTTTCGGAAAAGATATTGTCCACAGGCTTGCCATCCTCCGTGACTAAGTGATCCACCGACGGCCAAAGCTCCTTGGGCAATGCCCCAAGCAACGGCTCAGGCAATGGCCCTGGCTCGCGTATCAACATTTCCTGATCGGTTCGGACATCGGTTGCCATTTGCCAACTTGTTGCTCCATAGGAAGGACTAAACGACAGATCGTTGATTCAATTCTAAGCCATCCAAAGTGGAATTGCCAATCTAGAGGTTGGTCCAACCGAAAAATCACGTCGGAGACCGCCGTGCTTGGCCATAACCATTGCAAAAAGTCGTCAGGGAAAGAGGTTTTCGTGGAATGATTTGTGGGATGTCTTCTATCTCGTCGATACTGTATAAAGACACCGCCGACAAAAGTCATTTTCCGTCGGTAGCTTGGGACCATCTGTCCCGAGCTTGAAGGAATCTGCAAAGATTTTACGGACGATCGGGACAACGGTCCCAACCTACCTCGACTTTTGTCGGCTGTGTCTTTAAAGGTATCGCTGCACAGGCTATTTCCTGTAATCAAAAGGACAATCAAGGATGCGAAAAACTGCACTACTACTGGGTCTATTGAATTCTGCTTGTTTCGTTTCGTTAGGGTGGTTCTGCTTTTCTTTCGAGCAAAGAGAACGGATCGAAGTACCTCAAACTAGCGCCAGCCATCTACTCGTCCCCCAAGGCGATTCCCAATCGACCGTCGCCTTGACCATTCCGAATGGAATGAAACCGGTCTTTCATAAGAACACAAAGGTTATCCATTATCTAGCAACCGTCCCGGTACGTGAAACGCACGAAAAAGTCGTTCACTACACGGTGATGGTTCCAGTCCACGAAATGCATGAAAAAGTCATTCAATACACAGTGAAAGTCCCAGTCTACGAGGCGCACAAAAAAGTGGTTCCTTACACGGTCACACGCCATTTTAACGAACCTGAGGTGCAGGATGATACTGGCAACGAACCGACTTCGAGTCGCATCATCTCCGGGACCATAACCGAACAAAAAACAAAAACCGTTTCCTATACGACCTGCAAAATGGTAACGGAGCTACGTTCGAAAAATGTGTCCTATCAGACCTGCAAAATGGTGCCAGAGACCCGTTACAAAAACGTAACTTATACGACTTGCAGAATGGTAACCGAACCGAGACAGAAATGCGTCGACTATGAAACCGTCGAATTCGAACCGATCGTCGTCGATTCTAGTTCGCTAAATAAATCATAAACCCTCGATGACGTTTTAAGGGAAGCAAATTGCTGTTTGCCCGCAAGGGGCCTTTGATTCGATCCCGATTTGTGTACGCCCCGATGGGCTTGTCCCATCGGACGTAAAGGTTCTCAGCT
>JBBRGW010000323.1:0-5220 GCA_038223525.1 Pirellulales bacterium | reverse complement strand
TCAGGTTCATTAGCTAACGAACCTTTCGTTCCAGTCGGACGAGCCGACTGGGGACGCGAGAAGTGGGAAGAGCGATTCTAGCCGCTAACCTTTTGCACCAGTTGGACAAGCCAACTGAGGGGCAACTGCTCTACACGGGTGGCATTGCTTGTGCACTGCGTATCGCATTCAATGCGATTCCGAAACCGACACCGCCAACAACAAGTCCGAAGATGAGAGCGACGGACCATGCGATTGCTGGGTGCACATTGACTTTGAACATCTTCATCGTTTTCTTCTGACACATAAAACTCAGAAAGTAAAAAGATGTGAGTAGAAAAATCGCTGCTCCGATGGTCTTGGAGATTTCCGTCGTCCAGTCTTGAGTGAACATAAAGCGGATCGCAATCCCCGCGGCTCGATCGACAGCCGCCCAACTTAAACCTATCACGCAAAGCCACCATCCCCAAAACGTTCGCTTGATCAAACCGATTCCAGTGAGCAGATCAAACAAACCAAAACCAAAGAGGATAGCGGCAAAGACTGCTCCCAAGGCTGCCAAGGGGAGTACGTCCGCAATCGTTCCCAAAACATTGGAGAGCGCGAGTAGCAAAACACCTAGTCCGAGATAAAGTAGGGCGCCGATGATGTTTACTACAGCCAGCAATGTTAGGTTGTTGTTGGCTGTCTTGTTGTCTTCTTCCACTTCCGCATCGGTGCCAGCATACTTGCGCAGCACTGCCGTCTCACTGTTCGCGCTCGATGCTGGTGGAGCATAGGGATTGAAGCTCGGTCGAGTAAAATCGGCGTCGGTCAGTTGGTCTAGGAACGATGGCTGTTTCGGAACGGGCACTGCCGTTTTTGACTTCGCGATAGATTGCGGAGCATTCACTTTGTCTGAAGGGGTTGTTACGGCTGAGGTTGCGCTGTGAACGCTACCCGGTACCTTAAGAACGTTGCCGCATGGGCATTTGATCGATCGGCCAGCAAGTTTCGAATCTAAGGCTAACCGCTTTTCGCACTTGTCGCAGACCACCAGTATCTTGGAACCAGTTTTGGGAGCGTGCACTTGAACAGATTCCTAATTTGACGCTATGCCTGCGGCAAGCTTGATATGACCGTCGAATAACCATGGGAAGAGAAGCCCCTATTTTATTCTGCTGATTCCCACGATGCAAGCGAAGCCTGATAGGTTCACTCCATCAGACAACTCAAGCAATTTCGATTATGATACGAAAAGGTCTCGAAAAAGGCATCTGTAGTATCTAGCTTCAAGCCAATCAACCGCAAGCGCTAGCTTCGGGCCCGGGGCATCGGTTGTATTCCGTTAGAAGTGTCAGGAACGAGGAAATGGATCGTAACAAGATAGAATTGTACGCGGCAGGCGGAGCGGAATTGGTCCACGCCTATTGGGGTTTGAGCAACGCTCATCTTCACGTAAAACCCGCCGATGATTCTTGGACGCTGCATCAAATAGCCATCCATATGATGGATAGCGATTTGATTGGTTCGGATCGAATGAAACGCATCGCTTGCATGGACAATCCCCTGTTGTGCGGCTACGACGAAACCGCATTCAGCAATTTGCCAGGCTCCGAAAAATTGAGTCCCTTTGCGGCTTGCGAGATTTTCCAAAAGAATCGAGCCATGACGGCCACGATCTTCCGCGCATTGCCTGACGCTGCTTTCCAAAGGACAGGCATTCATACCGAAAACGGCAAAGTGTCGCTTGAGGAAATGATTGACAAGTACATTCATCACTTGGATCACCATTTGGTTTACATCGCAATGAAGAGAGCCAAACTCGAATCCTAACCCCTGTAGGTCGCACCTGCCGGTTGCGACAAATAGCAGTTTTGAAATTTTGTTTTGATTCGCGGTTCTATTCCGCACTAAGGATGGTGGTCAATCGTTTCCTAGGATTAATCGCAACGCTTCACTCAACAAAAATTAGTGTTCGATTAGCGAGGATTAGTGTTCCAACGGATCGATACCGCCAACATCCGATTCCGCTTTAGACAGGAAAGAAATACTTCGCATCTGAAGTTCGATGTCAAGGCTCTGATGGTAAACCTCTTCCGCCATTCCATATCCAAGTTCGTTTTAAACCTCGCAAGCAACTCCCATCAGCTCATAGCCCTGTTGATTCGGCATGATCAGTCCCGATAGACAATTGTTTTGAACGCAAATCTTCGCTAATCGAACACTAGTTGAATATTGGCCAAAACGGTATGAGTACCGCAGGAACAAAACGAGGATAAAAACCCCCTCCGAAAATGCTCGAATATGCTATTTGTCGCACAGCCCAGGTCGCACCTGCCGGTGGGTCGCATGCAGCACTCAGGTGCAGCCATTTGCTTTCGAAGTCGTCCGCGGTTAAGCTGATGAGCGGGAAGCCATCGATTTGATCCTTTTCCTCTACCTCTAAATCCAACATGACAAAAGCTCTCAAAGGAATCACCCGAATCGAATACGACGGCGTCGCCACTCGTGGTTGGATGGTGCGCATCACACGCGCTGGAGTCAGGAAGCAGCAGTTTTTTAACGATCGATCCTTCGGCAGCAAAGCGAAATCGTTGAAAGCGGCGAAAGATTGTTATGCCGATTGGGCCGCCACCGCTGCTCCTATCAAAACCACTCGCGATCAAAAAACATCCAGGAATTCGTCCGGAAAAGTGGGTGTGCATTTGGTACGCAATGTCGATGTGCGATGGGAGAATGCGGAGTCCTTTGGTTATTGCGCTTCGTGGGTCACAGTGGACGGGGCTCGTCAAAAACTGAGCTTCGCATGGAAACGCTACGGCAAGAAAGTCGCTTGGGATCTTGCCTGCCTCGCTCGCGAAAAAGAACTGACCGACCGAGCTAAAGTGATCGGGCTGCACGAAAAGAAGTCAGGCAAAAAACTCAAAGCCAAATAAGTAGCCATAGGCATGCAATCACTAGGGTCCATCGAATCCGATGACTTTATCGATGAGACGCTAAGTCGCCCTTTGCAAATCGTGTTCCAGGACGAGCACTACGTCGCCGTGTTCAAGCCCGCTGGCCTCATCGTTCATCGAAGCGAATCGACGGGCGCGCATGAACCCGTCCTTTTGCAATCGCTCCGAGATCAACTCCAGCGCCACCTCTTTCCGGTCCACCGACTGGATAGACCGACAGCGGGTTTGATCCTGTTCGGTCTCCATGCCAAGTCGGCCGCGAAAATGGTGGACCTCTTTACCCGCCGAATGGTCGACAAATACTATCAAGCCTTAGTCGTTGGCCTCGCTCCAGATCGCGGTGCGATCGCGACCCCCCTAACAACTAAAGCACACGATGATTGGGCGCAAGAGGATCAGATACAGGCGGAGGGAATCGATTGTTCGACCCAAGATGCCTTGACCGAATATCAAACACTCTTTCGATACCAAGTACCAATGGTTAGCGGCGACGCGGCGATCGTTCCACTTTCTTTGTTAGAGATCCATCCCAAAACGGGTCGCTCGCACCAGATTCGACGGCACCTGAAAGAAATCGGTCATCCAATAGTCGGTGATCAACGGCACGGAAATTCCACATTGAATCAACGCGTATTAAAAGAGACAGGAGTCCTCCGGATGCTGCTCACGTCGATGCGTCTCGACTTCAGGCATCCGTATACAGGCGAACTCCAGTCCATCCTAGTCGGCCGCGGTTCCGAGTTCGACCGCGTGATTCTCAAATTGGCCCCGCACCGTGGCGGATGTTGCTAGCATCCGCGCAGAAGTTTCTTCGTCTAATTCACGTAGCAGCGTCTCTCCGAGACGCTGATTTCTGCGAGTCTCGGAGAGACTCGCCTACATGTTTTGCCCACTTACTTGTGCTGCGCTGCTTAGCATCCGCGGAAAGGTCTTTGAGTGAAACATAACCAAGCGGCACAAGGGGCTTGTCGATTTAATTAGCCGGTACGCGTTAGCGTCCGGTTAGCGACCGACAACCGGATGCTAAGGCATTCCGGCTGATCTTCAATTACGAAATCCGTATTAAATCACCAAGCCCCAAGGCCGCTGGGGGGCTCTCCCGAGCTACCGTTGGCATCCGATCCGACGCTAGCTAGCAACAGCGTCGGCTACGGCGAAACGTCAAGGTTCGGGCTTGGGTTCGACGGGCTCTTTGGCCGCAGCGGGATTCGCGGCTGCGTACTCTTTAATAATCTTCTCCATCGTATCCGCCATTTCCTTGTCTCCAATCAATCGATACGCAGCCGCCAGCTTCATTCGCGTGGAATTGCGAGTCTTATCAAATCGCAAAGCGAGCAGATATTTGGCGATCGCTTCCTTGGGTTTCTTTGCAATCATCAGGACGTCCCCCCACGTGTCCAAGATCTCTGCGTTGCCCGGCGCCAGGTTCATCGCTTTGTTCAGCATCTCAAGCGACCGTGGTACATTGGTCTCAGAGTCCTTCGCCAAACAGAGCGCGTAATTGTTTAAGACCCCGAGGTTGTTTGGATCTTTGCGAAGCGCAATTTCCCAATTCTTCATTGCTTCCTTGATTTTACCGGTTAGAAATAGCCCCTCTGCCAATGCGATGTGAGTCGAGGCGCTGCTGATGCCCAATTCTATCTGCTTCCTCAACACACCCGTGAGTGATTTGGGCGCGGTAAGTTTTTTTCGAAGCATGTCGGAAATTTCGCTCGACAGGTTTGGATTGAGCGGATCGGATTCAGCGGCTTTCTCCAGCAATGCGATGTCCGCTTTGGTTTCACCCGCTTCGGTTTGGAAAATGGACTTCACGTATCGCAATCGATAGATCTCCGACAACTCACGTTTCGTCTCCGGACCACTCGATTTGCTCGATAGGCCTTGGGTTAGGATCTCAGCCGCCGCTTCGAGTCGATCGGTCATCCTGCGTAATTCCGCCACTGCGAGACGGTCGGACTGCTTTTCGTCCGGCGAATCGAGCCGCTTCAGGAAAACGTCCTCCGCTTCGGTCGCCGCAACGCGAAGCTCTTCTTTGGTACCCAGTCGAGTTAGGGTGCGAGCCAGTTCAAGTTTGTATTCCGGTCGCAGACTAGCAGCTTGTTTGGCAACAGATTTTGCTTTTTCGGGTTCCCCTGTCTGTTCCAAAAGCTTGGAATAGAACGATATCAATCGGACATCGATATCCTTCCATTTGACCGCCTTCTCTAAATAGCTGATCAGATCCTTGGCGGGCACTTTTGGACCATCGAACGCGTCGGCCAACAAGTTCTTTGCGAGCCAAGCGCTCGATTGCGGGCATTCT
>JBBRGW010000322.1:0-5220 GCA_038223525.1 Pirellulales bacterium | reverse complement strand
TTCCGAATAACGAATTTGATTTCGCAAAGAAAACAGAAGCTTCCTTTCACCTAGCCCTACATCCGCAGGCCAAGGCGAGAGGGCGAGTTGTTGACGCCGATGGAAATGGTATGGCGCAAGCTTATGTGTCGAGTTCCATCCAATTCGCAGAGGAGACTACAAGATCGGAAGGCGACGAAGATCGTACAGCTCGATTCTACAGATCATGGATATCGGGAGGCAGCGGTGAGACGGACTCACAAGGCTACTACGACATCGACCTCACCCCCGGGAAAAAGATAAAATTGGACGTAATTCACGAGGGGTACTTTACCGCTCCCGTCATGAAAGAGTTCCGATGGACCGGTGCCGAAGACAGAGTGTTACCCACGATTACTCAGTTGCCTGTACCGATACTCAAAGGGGTCGTCGTTGACTCTGAGGGAAAACCTGTTATCGGCGGCATTGTTCAAATGCGACATGAAGGGTACGGCGATGCGGACCCGATCGGCGAATCCTCAGCAGGTGGTTCGTTTGAGTTGAAGATGAGTCGGTTGCCCTACCATCCAGATGGAGAAGGAATGCTGACCACCGTTTTTGCACTCGCTTTCGATCCACTCACCAATCGATCGGGGATGGCTCAAGTCGATTTGACCGATCCGACAGCGACGGAAAACATACGATTGGAGATCATAGATAGGCCAGCAGATTGGCCCTTGACCGTCGTGAAACATCCCAAAAAAGACGAAAAGATGCTCGCAGCATTGCAAGAAGTATTTGCCAAACAACGCAAGGACTTTGAGAAAGGAACGGCAAGGAACTCGGTACCTTCGATGACGGAAGGGACTTGGTTAAACTCCGAAGCCAGGAGTTTAGACGCCTTTCGTGGTCGCTATGTGTTACTGGATTTTTGGTTCATCGGATGTGGACCATGCGAGCGAGATTTTCCTGCGGTCAAACTGGCTCACAAAAAATTTAGTGACCTTGGCTTTAGCGTCGTGGGCGTTCATATCAACGACCAGTTGCCAGCCGACGTCCAGAAGTTTGCGGACGACAGGGAGATGAGTTACCCTATCGTTGTCGACAACGCAGACGGTAGTATCTTGAAGCAGTACCGTGAGTTGGGGGTGAACTCCTTTCCAACTTACATGTTGCTTGATCCCGAAGGCAGAATCGTACACAACGATCATGCGAGCGAGCGATCCGATCCGTTTGGGGGCCACTCGCTGCGAATGAATAAGCTTGAGATTGTCTACAAAGTCATTCGCGATTTCGTCGAAGCCACGCCCAAATGACGCCCATACGCCCCTTACAAATGCTTTGTAGATAAAGACCTCGGAAACCGACAAGCAAATGAAACCGACGAGCAAACCGATGCTGCTGGCGTATCGTGAAGTGGAGTGGATCGATGAAATTGACCAAGCCATCGGCACAGATTCGGATTCAATCATCGGACTGAGGTTCGGAATCTCTCCTCGATCGATCTCCGTTCGACGCCGCAACTTGGGACGAATGGTTATAAGGACGCAAGCGACGGAAGTAATCTGGACCAAGAAAATGGAAAAACAGCTTGGAACTATGCCTGATACCCAGCTGGCCGAGCAGCTTGGGATGCCCCCGTATTGGGTGCGGAAGCGGCGAGCTGAACTTGGTATCGCCGCGCATGTGATTCCAGAAAACCCGAAGTCGGAACGGAAGCAGATGGGCCGTTTGAAGCTCACGCCGGGAAGAATTGCTAGTTTAGGAAAGTCGTCGGATGCGTTCCTTGCGAGACGTTGGGGAGTCACACCAGGCACCGTCACGGTTCGCCGAAAAAAACTGGGCATCGAGCCTTTCATTCAAAATCAGGAAATCCAATGGACTAAATGGATGATTGAGCAACTGGGCGAAGTCCCAGATGGAAGATTGGCAAGAGAATACGAGATCTCCGATATGGTGGTCAAAATAAAGCGCATTGAAATGGGCATATTCCAGTTTGGAAAAAGCGAAATGGATCGATCGCCTGAACTCCCCAAAGAAGTAATCGACTTGATCGGCAAGGTGCCAGACAAACAAATTTCTGACCAATTCAACGTCTCAAGACAAAGTATTCGCGTCTACCGAGCATTGAATGCAATACCTTTAGCGGAATATGTTGTGCCAACCGATCACCCATGGCAAGAACACGAGACAGCTATGTTGGGAACCATTTCGGATGGTGCGTTAGCGAGAAAAATGGGTATTACGCCGGAACAAGTATGCTATCGACGGCGATCCCTTGGCATACCTCCGTTCGATCGAAAAGGAACAATCCGTTGGACCAAAGAACGAATCGCCCAATTAGGCAACTATCCCGACCATGACTTGGCTCGGCGTTGGGAAATAGCTCAAAAGATGGTTACTGAAAAGAGAGAGGCACTTGGCATTGCTCCGTCCAAGAACAAGGAAAGGGTATGGACCAAGAGCGAATTGAAACTGCTGGGAACCGTTCGCGACACGGAGTTGGCTAAGCAAATTGGGGCGTCCTACACCCACGTCAGTCGAAAGAGGGTTCAACTAGGCATTCCAGCATTCAAAACATCTGGACCATTTCATTGGACGCCAGCGATGCTAAAGCGAGTGGGGACCATCCCAGATGAGGAGCTCGCTCTGGAGCTCGGTGTATCCTATCAATTCGTTGGCCAGAAGCGACTTGAGCTTGGACGCCCTGCCAAACGTCGAAGCAGCCTGAAATGGACGAAAGAAATCGTGAGCAAAATGGGCAAAATATCGGATGCAACGATAGCCAAAGAGCTAAGGTGTTCAGGTGGCTTGGTCCGCCTGAAGCGCACAGAGCTAGGCATCGCTCCTTTTGATCCGCTCGCTTGAACCACGAATCTTATCAATCTTCATCCAACACGCAACCGTAAACAAATCCAGCAATGCATCTGCTAAACACGTCAGCATAAGTCTTTGAGTTTAGCAAACCATTAGCCTTATGGCTTAAGCAGATAGCTGTTCGAACCCTATGGCCTTTGAGGCCGTCTCGCTTTTTTTAGGCCCCGATGGGCTTGTCCCATCGAACGTAAAAGGTTCTCAGCTAGATGCGACCGAATCAATTGTTTCCCGTCTCCCCACCCCTCCTAGCCCAACGCTTTTGGCGTTGTGCTAGGAGGGGTGGGGGGACGAGCGGTCCTGGGGTTGGTGCGTTCTAGATAAGAACCGTAGGCTCCGACGAGACGAGCTCCTCGGGGGCCAGTGAAAACAAAGCTGAAAAAGCGTGACGGCCGCCTTTTGCCGTGGTTGAAGGAGCTCCGTTGTTTATGACTTTTGCACTAACTCCCCAACGGCTAATTATCCTCAAAGACAAGCGCCCCAAACTACAAGCTATTCGAGTGAGTGATCGCCAACATGGATGAACTGCGCAAAGAGATGACTTGGGAAGAGTATTTCGTCTACCCTAGAAAACTCGGCTGGAAGTATGAGTATTTTGACGGCGCGATCCATCTATCGCCCGCGTGGACGGCGGTCGCAACTTTCGGACTCTCCATATCTGCATTGCTTAATCGTGAACACTATTCTTGTACACCTGGGAAACCGGCGGCTTATATTCGTTCGTTGGAGCCACTGGATCAGGATGCCTTGCTGGCGCTTTTTTGTGAGTGCTTCGCAAATGCGATTGAGTACGCCGGAAGTGGGCCATCGGACTTGGTGTGGTACGCTCATAAGACCCTCGATCGTTTCTTTAACCAGCCTTCAACTAGGTATGTGAATGGCTGTCGTGTCGCCGTGCTAAAGGGAAGGATCGTTGGCTGCTCGATTTTGGCCGAAACGGAACATGGGGCCACTCTTCAGCCCATCTTTGTTTCACCGATCGTGCAGCGCCAAGGCATTGCTACTTCATTGCTGGTCGGCTCAACCAAGTATTTAGCTGAGAATGGGATCGCAGAACTCCGCAGTCAATGCAACGTTGGCAATGAGGCAAGCATCGCTTGGCATGCTCACTGCCTGTTTTCTGAAATCCCCTCTCATTTCCTTGCCGGGCATCGAGCTAATATCTATCGTCAAGAAGCCGAGCGTCAAGAGAGGCTTCAACTCCCTACCGCACAAGCAACTCGAGTTCTGGCCGAACACTGGGCAAACATTCGAGACGAGTTAGACACTTGGACGAAATAGGAAACCGACGACTCACAAAAGGGTCCAGACTAGCTCAACAGTCGTCAGCATAGTGTAGAGCAGTTGTCCTCAACTGCTCTGAAGTTAGTGCCAAGCCAAATTGATCAGGCTCAATTGGATGCCAAATCACCGAGGATGTGCCAGTTTTTGTCATTTGGGATGGGAACGCAGGACGTGAACCATTGGGACAATTGTTCGACACTAATCTTCAAGTACTAGACGCCATGGTTTCGACTTCTCGATCTTCAAGGTGGGCAAAGTTCTTGCATCAACCGATCTCTTGGTTTCGCCAATTGGATAAATTACCCACCGTGGAGAACTGTCCGGCCGTTGAACACCAAAAACGCGAGTCGTAAAATTCCCCTCTGAATCGGTCTTCGCGGACCGTGTAGCGCGCCCAAGTTCCGGTGTGATGTAGGCAACCCATCTATTCGTGACGGGATTGCCAGCCTTGTCCACCACTTCGACTGTTTCAGTCGACATTGGAGTCAGCTCGATCACTCCAAGATCAACCTTCGATTCTTCAGGCAGAACACGAAATTTTTCAAATGGAGGATACTGTAGTAGATTCAACCGTTCGCGGGATCTCAAACACAGGACATGAAAATTAAGCGGCAGGAACAACCAACCGATGTGTAAAATTGACAAGGCAGTCATTGTTGGATCAAGCTGGTTCGACCGAACTTTGGGAGGGGCATGTGAGTATTCGCAAGAGCGGTGGTTATCGCAAACTAGCATCCTTTCAGTCGGCAACGCTGATCTATGATTCGACGTACTGGTTCTGCGAAAAATTCATGGACTCAAGATCCCGTACCGTGGATCAGATGGTCCAAGCTGCACGATCAGGCCGACAGAATATCGCAGAGGGCAGTCGCGCCTCGGCGACTTCTTCGCAGACCGAGTTGCGATTGGTCAACGTGGCCCGGGCCAGTATGGAAGAACTGCTTTTGGACTACGAAGACTATCTCAGGCACCGACGCTTACCGATGTGGACCGCCGATTCGACGGAAGCGACCGCAGTGCGGAGCATTCCTCGCAGATTCAAAGAAGATCGGTCCAATCGGTCTGATGGGACTGATCCGTCTGATTTGACGGACCTTTCAGACC
>JBBRGW010000321.1:0-5222 GCA_038223525.1 Pirellulales bacterium | reverse complement strand
AGCGCAGCAGGATGCTAATCGTTACCAGCCCTACACTCCAACGGTTGTTGGGGGACTCCCACCCGGTTCGCGAGGGCTTGAGCAGCCCGTGTACGTGGCCGATCGTATCGCTCCGAATCAGCCGATGGATGCAGCCGACGTCCTCGTGCCTGATTACCTTTCCGCGAGCAATTTGGGGTTTGACGAAACCAAAATTGTCCCATCGACCTTAGGAATGGACCGTTTCGAAGCGGGCATGCTCATCGCCGTAGTCGGGGAGGACCCTGTCCTGATTGGCGACTTGATCTCCCCCAACAAATTGACTTCGAAAATGCTGGCTCATAGTCAATACGAAATGCAACTGCGAAAGGGTCTGATGGAAATCGTGACACGCAAAGCGCTGGCTCAACGATTCCTCAATGACAAGGTGTCAGGAAAGCCGGTGAAAGACCGGGCAGACGCCAAAAAGCAAATGAAAACACAGACCGCCAAAATCTTCCATCAAAAATGGATTCCGATGCAGATGGAAAAGATGAAGTGCGAGTCGATGCTTGAGTTTGAAACGAAGCTTGCCGAAGCGGACAAAACGCTCCAATCGATGATGCGTGAATTTGCCGAAACTACTTGGGCCACAGAGCATGTGCGCGAGAAAGTTTCGGAACATCCCATCATTGAATTGAGCGAGCTAAACGACTACTACCAGGAACACATCGACGACTTCAAGCGCCCCTCCCGAGTGCGTTTCCAAATGCTTTCTGCCAATTTTTCGAAGTTCCCAACCAAACCAGAAGCATTCCAAGCGATCGCCGATATGGGTAATCAAGTCCTCTTGGGTGGGGCCCCTTTCAGCGCCGTCGCCAAACGTCAATCTACGGGACTAGGTGCATCTGAGGGAGGGCTGTTTGATTGGACGACGCAAGGTGCGCTCAAAAGCAAAGAGGTCGACAAGGCAATTTTTGAGAATCCGATTCGCGGCTTGAGCCAAGTGATTGAGACGAGCGATGGATACCACATTGTCGAGGTATTGGAGCGCGAGCAAGCATACACTCAATCCTTTGCCCAAGCTCAAGCTGAGATACGCAAGAAACTGATCGAACAAAAAGTGACCAAACAGCGCAGCGACTTCATCAAGAAGGTACGCGAGGAAACACCGATCTGGACAAAATGGCCCGAAGACATTCCAGGATCCCAACATATCTCTTTGCTCCAGCAATAACGTCAACATGAAACCCATGGTGAACTCTGTCGGCAACACAGAATCGAAGCGACACTCTCTGCTTCGGTGCATCTTTCTGTTTTTATGTATTGCGATCGCAAGGCAAACTTCGTTGGCAGCCGACAAACCAGGCTCCATAGCTGACGGTGAGCTTCACGATTGCCAAATTGTTTCGATCGACAACGCATGGGCAGTCGGCGACCGTGGTTTGATTCTCGCGTCTAGCGACGCTGGCAAGCATTGGGAAGTTCAGCATCGACGTTCGGAGGCGACTCTCTACGCGGTCTGTTTTTCGGATGAAATGAATGGCTGTGTCTTGGGTGGCACGGTAGAACCCTATTCTCATCGCAGCGCCGCTGTGGTGCTTATCACCGCGGATGCAGGGAAATCATGGCAATCCATTCCAAACGACTTGCCCCGATTGATCGGCGCGCAGATGATTGGAAACGGTCATTTGTTGGCTTGGGGCGACTGGTCTAACCTTCATCAGTCGGCGCTGTTTGAGAGCCATGACGGCGGGCAATCTTGGGCAGGTAGGCCTATTCCATGTGGCCATATCCAAAGCGCTGCAGCAGGCCCCGATGGAGTACTCGTGGTTGTCGATCGAGAAGGAAAAATCCACCGATCCCTGAACGGACTCGAATTCGAAACGGTCCCATTGCCGGTATCGCCCTTTGAGCCGATCCGTATTTGCAAGAATATTGAGGGGGCTTGGTGGCTGGGCGGAGAAGGAGGACGGTTGTATCGATCCGTCGATGCAATCCGATGGGGAAAGGTAACCTTGCCTGGCACCGCTGCGGACCAATCCTTGATTTCGCTGCAGGCGATTGCCGGAAACGCAAACAGACTTTGGGTCGCCGGATATCCTGGCGAGGTAATCTGGAGCTCATTAGATCGAGGCAATACATGGGCAACTTCAATAACCAAAAGCCGTACACCTATAAACGCTATCTCGGTTCTCAATGGCGACCTTCTGCTTTCCTGCGGCTCCATGGCGAACTTATTCGCAAGCCGAAACAGCGGCAAGGCATGGTGGGCACAGCATCAATCGGGCTCGCGTAATGCCGTTTTGAATATCTCGAGTACCTGCTCCGGTGTTGCTTGGGATTTTATGACACAAGTCATGCATGAAAACAGACGGCATGCGTCCGCGTTGGTTTTGCATGATCAATGTTTCGAAGAAAAGGCAGGTGTGCTCCCCGAATTGGCGTCGCGTATGGAGATTGCGGGCAAGTCGATAGGCCTCGCTCAAGCCCGCATACTACATGGCTTTCCGGTCAGTAATCTCGAATCCGGTATTCGCGAAAGCGACCTTGGTTATTATGCCGAGACATCCACCGCAATCGTTCAGGGCAAAGCGTTGTCGTCCAGCAAAATCAGTGCGAATGAAGTTCCTTCGCTATTGAAACGCATCGTCTATGAAATCCGAACTGCCCGACCTGAAGTCATTGTTTCCAATTGCCCCACCACCGGCAATCCGCTTGAAGTCAAATCCGCCAACGCCGTCGAACGAGCCGTCGCATTGGCCGCGAATAAGGAATTCAAGTTGTTCTCGGAAAGCAGTGGTTTGCCCGACGAAGCATGGGAAACAAAACGAGTCTTTGTTCGAGGCATCAGTGCCGTTAACCAGTACTCACCATCCATGCTGTTAGATGCAAATTTGGTGCTGGGCAACGCCCTGAACAACGCCAGGCCCCTCATCCAAAGTCGCGGTATCGATGTTCCAGCCGACAGGAAGTTTGCGTATCGCTTTGCAGGGCCGCACGCCGGAATGATGAGAGATCCACCACTGAATGGCATCGTCTTGGATCCCTCCACACAGATTGCAGACCGAAGCGAGTTCCACCAACCCAAAACGACTTTGCGCAGAACCTCGGCCTGGTATGGCTGGAAACAGCTCACGGATTCGGAGTCGGGCAACCCACTGACCCCAGATCGCTTGTGGGACAGCAAGATTCGAGCTGCGGCAAAAGATGTATCGGAAACCGCCGTGTCGCCAATACTCTTGGAGATGGCGATTCAATGCAGACGGTCGGGCGACTGGAATCGATGGCAAGCTGCTCTGGATTTTCTTTTGGAACGAGACACCCAGTCTCCAGCGGCCGAAGCTGCGTATTGGGAACTGATGTCGCACACCGGTAGCATCGAAGTGAAACGAATGCTCGCAGACCAATTGCAAGCGCTAGAGCAACGCAACGCCGCCGGGTTGAGCGTATCCACATCGACTCTACAGCAGGCATCTCCCTTCGCGAGGCCGCAACATGAGTCATCCGTGCAACCCGCAGCTTTTTCAAGTACGCTTCGGCTGATTCCTGTCGCAACCCAACGCGACCTTAACGAATTCACAAGACTGTTGGGGAAATGGCCCGATTCCTTTTTGCCGAGACGCGCAGACCCTCGCTGGGGTTGGCTAATTGCGTCTCGTTACCGTGGGATGCAGCAACGAAACGAATCGGTCAACTCGACGGTCAACCTCGGCCGAAGATACTCCGATTACTGGCCCCAACTTTCGCCGTTCATAAAAGACTGGAATAGCGTTTCCAATGCGGAACACGAATTGTTTGACTTGCTGACCGCTCCTCCAGCGCTTCCACCGTCTCAGCATTCGCCAACGCCCGATACGCAAACGACCAGCACGCGACCGCCGAGCAACATCCCGATCCTTGTATGGACGTCCGAGACGCCGAACCTAGATGGCAAAGCCGACGAAGCGTTCTGGCAATCGGCAACGCGTCTTGAATTGAGGGATCCTTGGGTGACCGATGCTGCGATGAAAACCACGATTCGAATCTCGCGAGATCAGAATTTTCTTTATTTCCATAGCGAAGCTCAAGCCTATGGAGTCATCCACCCAACGAAGGACAATCGCAAGGACAGTAGTAAGCCGGAAAGCGATCTGATCAAACTGCGTATCGATTTGGACCGGGATTATGCTTCCTGGTTCGAAATCGGCTGGTCCGCTTCTGGCGAATCATTCGATTCGGTAAACGAGATGCTTCAGTGGAACCCGACGTGGTATGCTTCGATATACAACGATTCCCGATCCTGGTCCACAGAAATTGCTATCCCGCTAGAACAACTCGTTGTCCCTGCCGATGTCGCAGGCAAGGACTGGACCAAGGAAGTATGGGCACTCAACATTACGAGGACCATTCCGGGAGTCGGTTCTCATTCGTTTGCTCCTTCGCGATCAGACCGGGCCGCAGCAGACGATTGGTTTCTGTTGGATCTCGGAATGACCAACCGCATCGCGCCTTGACCCGTTTGGGCTTGTTGCCAATCGCAACTTTAATCTATATGCCTAAATTGCAGGAAATAGTTTGGCGGCAATTCGCTGTCCGATGTCTCTAATCTCGCGATCGAAATCGAATTGATGTTAGGCAAAAGAAACCGGAAAGAGAATGCGGTTCAAATTGATGTCGATTGGCTTTTAGGCGAATCCACACATCAAGCAGAACCCGGTTTCCCCTGGTTTCGCAGCCTGTCTTTGTCGCTGATCGCGGTCCTCGCTGTGGTCTGGTGTTGGCCCTTGGCTTCGCGTCAATGGTTGAACTGGGAATTGCAGCAACAGCTTGCTGGCTCGGACGACGGGCAAGCGGAGGATGTACTCCCGATCATGCTTGCGATCAACGAGCTCAACCCAAACAATAGCAATGCGATGGTTGAGCAATTGGCTAGCTCCGACGCCAACAAACGTTCCTTTGCATTCCACTTGTTGGAGCAGCGGATTCAACAATGGCGTCAAGCTTCACAGACACCCGCTTCGGAATTGACTGCTCTGATCGAGTCGTTGAGCGAGGATCGATTCAAAGGGTCTTCCTCTCTTCACATGCGCGCCCAATTGGCAGCCCAGTTGAGGCAACTCGTAACGAATGATCTTCCGAACGCACCGAAATGGATTGCGTCGATTGAAGGGATGCTTGAGCAAGGTGAACTTGCAATTCCATCGACAGACCGGAGCGATCGCCCAAGAACGAAACAATCCAATACACCGGTGGTGGCTGCTAATTTCCGGCTCGGCGAGAAC
>JBBRGW010000320.1:0-5249 GCA_038223525.1 Pirellulales bacterium | reverse complement strand
CTTGGCATGTTCCAGCCAGGAACATGAACAAACAGATAGTTGAACAGAGCGAGCGAAGCATGGTACCAAGTTCCGAGTGGGACAGGTGACGAACAGGGTTGGGGGGGAGCAGCGTCCCAGCATACAACAAGCACTGTTGTTCCAGAAACCCAACGGTTCGTCAATCCTTACTTTTCGGAGTGTGACCGGCCTGGCACTAATGGCGATCACCGGCCTGGCATTAACGCCGATCACTGGCCTGGCATTAACGCCGATCTCCTTTGAAGCTCGTTGCTAGATAGCGAGTGGATTCTTCCTCGAGCAAGTCGGTATCACTCCCCTTGCTTTTCACTTCAACGCGAAATCGGTGAACGCCCGGCTTGGATGCTTCGGCGTGGATACGGAGTACCAATTTTTCGTTTGCACCAATTTGTGGGATCGTGTTGAAGATCGCTTGGCCGGGCACGATCCGTCCGGTATGGCCGTCCAGTCGAATCGGTTCGATACCCTCGGAGAACTGGGCGATCACCTCGATATCGCTGGCCGATTTCTTGCCGCGGTTGGCGATGATGACTTCGTAGATGACTGGTTGGCCGACAGGGGCCGGGGCAACTGGGTCAACTACTGTTAAATGCAAATCCGCAATCGCGTCGATGTACGTTTTGAACTCGGCTTTGACTTCGTTCGAGGAGGTGCAAGTGCCGGTGAAGTCAAGCTGGTTATCGCCCATTTTGGAAAGGCAGAGTCGGAGTGGAACGTTCACTTTTTCATTTGGCTCGATTTTCACAATATCCCACTTGATACTGTCGCCACTGCGTGTTGCGCCGGAGGGCATCGAGACAATCTCAGCGCCAGCTGGGATCTTGACATGGCAGTTAGTGCCTACGGCGGCCACAGCCCCGACATTGCTAAGTTCCAATTCGTAATCCACAACGCTCCCTTGATAGAACTCAGCAGGGCCGTACCAGTTCGCAACCAATTCCGATTGTCGCACTTGGACGTCGATAGCCGCTCGCGCGTCGACTTTGGACGTCTCGCTTGTTGCTGTCGCAACGATTGGCAGAGTACCTGTTTGCTGGAAAGTAAGTTCGACTTCGACAATGCGTTCGCTTCCTGCATTGATATCGCCTATGTCGGATTGATTGCTGCCGTAGGGTTCTGCGATCATCGCGACGGAGACTCCCTTTACATCCGCGTTCCCGGTGTTTCGAACTCGGATGCGATACAGTTGGGGCTTGCCGTAAACCACTTCGGCAGGTCCTTCGAGGGCGATGGCCAGTTGCGGTTGCTGGACCGCGATTTGCATTTCCGTGCTTTGAGGAAGGACGGTCCATTCAACTCCTAGAGCGAAGTGTTCGGGTTTAGGGGTTTTGAGACTGACGACCGCTGTTTTGGAGCTGCCGGCTGGGATTTGTCCCAGTTCCCAAATGATGGTGTTGCCGTCTTGATCATTTTCAGGAAGCGCCGCTCCATCTGTGACAGCCACATCGGAAACCGAAACATGCGTGGGAACAGCGATACGGACGATCAGCCCATTTAAGACTTCGGAACCTTCGTTTCTTGCGATCACTTCAAACCGGCAAGGATCATTTACCAACATGGAGTTTGGACCGCTTACAGTAACTCGCACGCCTGGAACGCTCATCTCGCGCCGCAAGGACGCGGTCGCAACTGGGGCAATGGGTAGGCTACTCTTTGGTGATTCCCTCGGTTCGGAAGCAGCGCTTTTTGTCTCTGTCTTGGGCAGGTTAGCAGGTGGCGTTGTTTTTTGGATTGCGTTTCCTTGCGGTTGGCTTCGATCGTCTGCATAGGGTTTTGCAGTCGATTGATTGTTTGCGGTTTCACGCGAGGCCGAAGCGATTAAATTTCTAGGAGATTTATCTGCCGCAAAACCGAGATCTATCAAGGCTTTTGGTTCCGCGGTCGCCTTGCTCGTCGAGGTAGCCTGCATTGTCTTTTTTGTTTTCGAATTGTCCGTTGACTTCTCAACGAATCGATTAGTGTTGGATTTTTCATCGGCTTCGATATCCATCGCAGTGCGTCGCGAGGTCGAATTGGTTTCGATCAGAATTTCGGAGGTGGTGCTCTTTGAACTGCCCGCAACGACGGGCTTGGCGGTTGAAGTCTTGGCGGTTGAAGGCTTAAAGGAGGAGGCCCGTGAATTCGCAGAAATGGCTGAATTGGACGTGATACTTTCCGGAGTCACAATGGGTGCGGATTTCGTCTGAGAGGTTCGCTCGGTGCTGCGAGCGTATTCTTGAGAGAGTTGTTCAACCTGCAAATCGATGTTGTCGCGCTCGCGAAGCTCTTGAACACGAGGTAGATTGCGGAAGGGTTCGCGTGGTATGCGTCCCTGCGTCGATGCTTTGCTTGAATTTTCTTGTACTGGTTCACTTTCTTCTGATTCGACCGACCCGCGAAAAGATCGCGAGAAGGAACGGAGAGGAACCAAGAAACCGGAGCGATTTGGTTTTCCCGAGGTGGGGGTAGCCTGCACTTTTGGCTTAGGCTTTTTCGTCTCAGGTGGAGAGGATGTCGATTTACCGAACAGCCTTTCAAAAACACTACCCTGCGCTTTTGCGTTGGAGTCTTGGAGCGTCTCGTCTTGACCCAAGCAAGGTGCGGAGCACCAGCTGATCGAGACAAAAGCCAACGTCCAGGCCAATTTGTTTTTGAGAAAGGAGGTGGGAAGCATATGGAAACCCCAGCGAAAAACTAAACTGACGAAAATATCTATCGTCGTCATCGGTTTTTCGACTGGGTAGGATTGAGCGGATTGGAGGATTTTGACGGGTTTTCCTATTTTGCGGATGTACGATTCCGCCAAAGAGATAGCGAATTGGAGTTGCATTCCGCAAATCGTCGTTCGCCACCCGCAGCTCAATCCTCGCGAACCCATTGAATAGCAGCAAAATCAGCACTTTGCAAAAATTATTGTCCTTGGATCGCAAATTGCTTATCCCGTTGGCAGAGTCGAGGTTGAAAGATACCATGCAGACCGATAATCGTTGATTTGATCTGTTTTTTGATGGCAAAAGGCCCGGGTCAGAAATACGATTAGTAATGTCTTCAGGGGCTTCGCGTCCTGACTTATCGTCTAATTTCCAAAGTCAATATTTCGTAGTCGGTAGATTTATGTCTTTCGTCCACAACCCTATTCGAGCCAAATCGGAGCGAATCATCATGACCAGTGATACTTTTTTGCGGATGCCAAAGCGGCTTTTCGCGGCGTCGTTGTCAACCGTATTCGGGTTGGGATTGGCGGTTGGGACAGGTCTGACGACCTATGCCGTGGACGAAGCGAGCAGTCGTTTGGTCACTTATCAAGACCATGGCAAGACTCTTTTTGCTTTAAGTTTAAAGCCCACGCAAGAGTTTGCAGCAAAGGTTTCCCCGCGTGTGGCTATTATCGTAGACACTTCGGCATCCCAAAACGGGGACTTCCGAACCGATTCGATCGAGATCGCTCAGTCGATGGTGGAATCGCTTCCGGCTAAATCGACGGTAAGTCTGCTTGCTTGCGATGTGGAAACGATCGTCTTGTCCACCGCTTCGGCTCCAGATAGCCAAGCATTGAAGGCAGGATTCAAGAAACTCGAAATGCGAGTTCCGTTGGGCACGACGGATCTCGCAACAGCTTTTAAAACGGCGGTAAAGGAACTCGGTAGCCAAACAGATACAAGTATCGTTTACATTGGTGATGGAATGCACCTATGCAACCTTTTGAACACGGCCGAATTTGATTCACTGATCGGCGAAATGCGAGATTTGCGAACTTCCATCAGTTCGATCGCGATTGGTCCAACTACGGACTGCGAGCTTCTCTCAACGATATCGAACCACACAGGCGGCAAAGTTTTTGTTCGCCAGGGTATTACCGATGCGACCTGCCAGCAAATCGGAACCGCGTTGGCAAAGGTATCCATTCAACCTGTTTTTTGGCCCTCGAAATCCAATTGGCCTAACGGAGTTGCCCAGTTCTTTCCAACGCAGTTTCCGCCTCTACGATTGGATCGTGATTCTATTTTGGTCGGCAATCTCAAAGCCGAATCGATTGAGGGGAAATTGCAGCTCGAGGGTGTCATCGGCGGGCACGCGAGTTCGATGCGGTGGGATCTCAAGAGCGAGCCATCCAATCCTGATTTTGCATTCTTGGTTCAAGTGGTATCCAAAGCTGCACCGAATGCGGGTTTGCTATTACCCACTCCAGGTTCTGAAGCGTTGCATGAACTCGGTCTCGTTTTAACAAACTCATCGGACAAACTTGTCAACGATGCTCGTTTTGCTTTGAATTCAGGGGACATCGATGCAGCGATCAACATTGCAAAAGAAGCTCTCAAGCGATCTCCAAACAACTTAGCTGCACAAAATGTTTTGACTGCTGCGCAAGAACAGCCTCCGAAACCAGCAAAGCCAGTAAAGAGCCCAAGCGGTTCAGTCGCATCGCCTCGGATCGTGAAGTTTGTGTCTGCTCAGATCCCAGAGGATCCGTTTGCTGATCCGCCATCTACACCTGTAGTGCCATCGGTGCCTGCGTCTCCTGCCACACAAAGTCCGGTTGTACCGCCTGCACCGCCTGCACCGTCGCTTAGCAATCCGTTTGGGGACAACCCAACTTCAGTTCAACCAACCTTTAGTGGGTTCGGTGACGGTTACAGCGAATTGTCCAATGCGAGTGATCTGCTTGCGGAAGACGAAGGGTTGCGTCGCGCCAAGGCACAGCAGCTAGAATCGCAAGTTAGAGCGGAACTTAGCCAAGCTCGCCAAAGCCGGGATCCTTCGGCAACCAAGGTTGCATTGAAGTCGTTATTGGATGTGGTTCGACGCACAACGGAACTCGATGACGCGGGCAGAGCCAAACTCGATGCACAAGTTGCATCGGCGATCCAAACTGCGGCTCGGGCCGAAGTGAACTTGAAAGAACAATTAGCGAGAAGTGAAGCGGTTCAAGCTAGTCAATCGGCGACAAAGCGTTTGATTGCCGAAGGCGAGCGTCGCAATTCGACGGTACAGCAATTGGTCGAGCGTTATAACTCGCTGATGGCACAACAATTGTTCTATCAAGCGAACAACGAAATCGCTCCCCAAATTACCGCTATCGATCGAGATTCGATTTTGGATCGTGTGACCAATATCGAGTCCAACATGGCGTCGAATCATGCATTGATATTGGACGTTGTGAGGAAGCGAAGTCGTGCGTTTGTGGATTCCTTGTATTTGAATGAGTTGGCTTTGGTTCCATTCGTAGATGATCCACCAATCGTTTATCC
>JBBRGW010000319.1:0-5275 GCA_038223525.1 Pirellulales bacterium | reverse complement strand
GCAATCCAGGTTGCGACCACCTTGATTCTGGTATCCCCGAAATTTCTGTTTCACGTCCAATCGGACGTTAACGAATTATCCACTACCGAAGATAAATCGCTCCTCAACGAATACGTTCTCGCGAATCGATTATCGTACTTCCTATGGAGTTCGATGCCCGATCAAGTGCTTCGCAGCGCCGCGCAGAATAAGAATTTGAGTTCGTCGCTACCGTCTCAATTGAAGCGAATGCTTTCGGATGAAAAGTCGCGATCCTTTATCGAAAATTTCACCGGACAATGGTTGCAATTGCGCAAGCTCGCCGATGCCCGGCCCGATCCAGAATTGTTTCAAGGCATCGATACGGCACTGATCCAAGACATGCGTCGAGAAACGGAGGAGTTTGTAGGTTACGTACTGCGGAGCGATCAAAGTATTTTGGAATTGTTAGATTCCAATTACACTTTTGCCAATGAGCAGCTTTCGAAGCATTATGGTCTTAAGCCTGATGGAGACGCGACACGCCGCGGCTTAGTTCGACACGCTCTCGAAACCGGAACGAGGGGCGGCTTGCTGATGCATGCTTCGATATTGACATTGACTTCGAATCCAAATCGAACATCTCCGGTGAAGCGAGGAAGTTGGATTTTGGAGCATTTGCTGGGAGCTCCACCACCTCCCCCTCCCCCTAACGTGCCCGCATTGGACGAGCGTAAAGATACGGCTGATGTCATCACGTTGCGAGAAAAGCTTGAGCTACATAGGGCCCAGCCCGATTGTGCGGCGTGTCACAACCAAATGGATCCGCTGGGTTTTGCTCTAGAAAATTTTGATGCGGTAGGGCGTTGGCGCGACTTTGACGGTTCGTCGCCGGTGGATACGACTGGGAATTTGTCCGGCGGGCGAGCGTTTAAGAATGCGCAAGACCTCAAGCAACTCCTGGTATCCACCGAGTCCAAGCGATTCTCTCGCTGCTTGATTGAGAATTTGTTAACTTATGCTCTAGGCAGGGGGCTAGAGGCGTCCGATTATGGAACGGTTGAAGCGATTCGGAGAGACTTGGTTCGAGACAATTTTCGCGCCGGATCTCTTCTGTTGGGAATCGTGACTAGCCCTCAGTTTCAGGGCAATGCATCCCCGTGAAATGCTAGGCGAGTAGAAAAGAAGTAATAAGGATTAACGAACATGCACCAAAAACAATTTGCTAGTCGACGGGCGATACTTCGCGGTATGGGAGCGTCGTTGGCGCTGCCTTGGTTAGAAAGTGCGTCGGCCATTGCCGGTAATTTCGAGCCAGGAACGGATCAACCGCCGGTCAGAATGTGCTGCTGGTACGTTCCAAACGGTGTGCATTTGCCGACTTGGTTTCCGAAACACCATGGTGCTCTGGTCGAATTGCCCGAGACGTTGCAACCTTTGTCATTTGCCCGAAGCCATTTGAATTGTTTTGTCGGTTTGAACCACAATACTGCAAACATCAATAGTGATCCCGATGGATGTGGACACGGCCAGGGAGCGACGAGCTTTCTAACGGGCGCCCAGGCTCTTCGATCGCAGGACAATGTCAAAGCGGGCATGTCTGTCGACCAAGTATATGCTCAGCACGTCGGTAGAGCGACTCGATTGCCCAGCTTGGAACTCGGTTGCGAGTCACCTCGTTCAGGGAACGCTTTTGGATTCAGCGGGACGTATAAGACGCATATATCGTGGCGCTCGCCGACATCGCCTGCTCCTTACGAAATCAATCCAAAACTTGTATTCGACCGATTGTTTGGAAACGATAGCAGCGACCTATACAAGTCATCGGTAACAGAAGGGGACTTTTATCGAAAGAGCATCCTCGATACCGTGCAGGAAGAAGCCCGGCGAATACAGCGGCGAGTGAGCCATTCGGACCGTCGCAAGCTGGACCAGTTTTTGACAAGTGTGCGTGAAGTCGAGGGCAGAATTCAGAACTCGCAGAAGTCAGTCGTGGAAACTCAGGATCGGAATTTTGCGCGACCGCTCGGCATTCCAGAGGACTTCGACGAACATCTACGTCTCATGTGCGATTTGATGGTATTGGCGTTCGAGACCGATCGCACACGCGCGAGTACTTTCATGTTGACCAAAGAAGCTACCGATCGAAATTATCCCTGGCTCGGATTCACGGATGGACATCATGAGCTGTCCCATCACGGCAATGATCCGATCAAGAACCGAAAGATTCGGGAGATCGACCGATATCATATTTCGATTTTGGCCTACATGGTTGAGAAGATGATGTCGATCGAGGAGGCCAACGGTACGACATTGCTGGACAACTCGATGATCTTGTACGGAAGTGGCATCAGCGATGGAGACCGTCACGACCATATCGATCTACCCGTCATTTTGGTCGGAAAAGGAGGGGGCACGATGAAGGCTGGGCAGCACCAAAAGTTCCATCGCGAGACTCCCATGTCGAACTTATTGTTAACCATGCTAAATAGGGCTGGCGTTCCGATTCAATCATTCGGCGACAGTACGGAACCGCTTTCCGGGCTTTTGTCATGACCCCCGCAACTTGTTGTTGCGGTGTGTTCAACACACGACACATTGCCCGGTTGATGTTGCCCCTGCTTTGGCTGGCTTTACCATCAAAGCCCGTTGTGGCTCAAGTCACTGCAATCGCTGAAAGTTCGTCGAATGACTCCGTTGCGAACGCAATGCTGGAGCTTTCGTCGAAAGATTCGCAGGTCCGTCGCGATGCATCCCTGCGATTGAAGGAGAACAGTCTCGCGATCGATCAAGCCGGCTTGGAACGCATTGCTGAGCATTTGCAACAAGAAAAGGATGTCCAAGTTCGGCTGAATTTTTTTGATATGGCCGCTGGGCTTGGGGTCAAGGCCGAGCCGTTGGTACCGGCACTGTTGGACTCATTGCGCAAAGAGCACAGCAGTCGCCGCAACGAAGAGCTACATCACGACTATCGCGCCGCACTGGCGTTGGCGAGCGTTGGCGGCCAGGCAGTTCCGGGTCTTAAGGATTTGCTTCATTCGGAGCAAGTGAATGTACGAGCCGAGGCCGCGATGGCATTGGGACGAATTGGTTCTGCCTCCGCTAACGCAGTTTCAGAGCTAATTGGCTTGATGGGGGACGAAAACGAGCGCGTCCGGGACGAGGCAGTTAAAGCGCTTGCGGCGATCGGCGAGCCAGCGGTTATCCCACTTGTCGAGATAGCGAGAAACGGCTCCGTGGCGCAGAAAGTGTTTGCCATTCGGGCGTTTGGGGCAAACCCCATTACGCAAAATGCCGTCGAAGAGATCCTCCAGGGAGCGTTGGAGTCTTCGGATGCGTCCATTCTTGCGGCTGCGATCGTTGCCAGTACGAATGCATTGATATCGGAAGAGAGGGTGATTGCAATGGCTCGTGAAAATTTGGGTCATAGTGACGAGCTGGTGCGTCGATCGATGATCAACCGTTTGCAAGTCGTCAGTTCGCAGTGTCGTCTCAGATTGAAGCCCGAACTTCTTAAACTATTGTCGCATAGCGATCCGAGCATCGCCGCGGAGGCAGCGTTTTTGCTTCAGGCGATGGGACCGGATGTTGCGAGTGCAATGATCGAGGCATTTGCGATCGAACATACGCACATCGATTCACTCGCGGCTGCCGTTGCGTTGATAGGAAGTAAAGTTTCGAAGCAGTTGGTAGTTGGTATGCAAGATCCTCGAGAACCGGTCCGCGAAGGCTGCGCTATTGCACTGGGACACGCGCGACCGACGCCCGCTGAAGCCCTCCATGTATTGGGCCAAGGACTGAGCGATAGAGCCGAGGGTGTTCAGTTGGCATGCCTGACGGCTCTTGGCAACTTAGGGCCGCGGGCCAGCTCGTCTATTGCAATGATCGAGGCCGAGTTGAGTGCCGCAAATCCAGTTCTCCGCGCGAAGTCGGCGAAGGTTTTCTTTCAGGTTTCGGAACGCAATGAGGCTACGGTACGCAGGTTAGCGTCGCTGGTTGATGACGAAAGCGAGGATGTCCAGTTGAGCGTCATCGAAGTGCTTCACGCTGCGGGCCCCACAGGGCGACTCGCGTTGCCGAATGTGCTTAAAAAGTTGGAAAGCTCTAATCGGGGCATCCAAAGTGCGGTTCTCTCATTCATTGCCAGCCATGGTCGGGCCGCAGAGGAAGCAGCCTTGCCCTTGGAGAGATTATTGGGAACGGCAACGGAGAACGAGTTAAAACTGAAGGTACTTCAATCCCTTTCGCAACTTGGCAAAGCAGCTACACCAGCTAAGGAGCAGGTGACCGCGATACTTCAGTCCGATGCCGATACCATTTTACGGGTGGCTTCTTTGGATGTTCTTTCGAACTTGGAGATGTCCTTTCCTGAAGTTCGAAGCATTCTTTCCAAGGCTCTGTCGGACAGGCAAGAAGACGTTAGACGTCGTGCATTGCGGGCGGTTCGCAAGTACGGCCCAGAGAGTCGCGTTTTTCTGGTGGACTTAATTCCCTTGATCCGGGAAGACGAAAAAGAAGATAGTAACGTTATGCGGGAGATTCAACGTATTGAAAAACATGGTCTGGAATCGACTCTCGTACCGCAGTTGACCGAACTGCTTTCGAGCGACAATGTAAAGCAATTGCGAGTAGCCATAAAATTTCTTGGATTGGCCTCGCGAGAGGAAGCGACGGGAGCCTTGTCCAAGTTAGAGGAGTTGGCAAAGCATTCAGACCAAGTCGTTCGAGATACGGCATTGGAGTCTTTGCAAAAACTTGGGGCTAGCACAAGCTCCAAAGGTAAATAGTCTTCTCTACCGAGAACGTTAAAAAAAGTCGCACTCGACTAAATCAAGAAATCGAAAGGCTCTGATTCGGAAAGACCATAGCAGCAAGCTGGCCGTCTACACCCTGTCCTTCCATATTGACTGTTGGAATCATATCGGCTGGAATGATCCGTTTAGCAGTGACAAGTCGAAGTCAGCTTGATGTCAAAGGGGTCGCAAGAAGAAGACTTGGTGTTCGTCGCCCTAGCCCAGAATCAAGCCGAGCGAACGGTGACAACTGGCGAAAGCAGCGGCCATGTTCTTAGGCATGTTAATGGGGTCAGGGACTTCAAAGTACAGGAAAACTCCTCAGAAAAAGTCCCGCTGCAGGTCCCAAGCGACTTTGAAATCTCGGGCTATCATGTCATCGCGTTCGCGCAAAACGCCAAGAGTGGCGCGATCTATTCGGCCAACCGATCGGAAATTGACCCAAGCTAGAGGAATGGTTATCTATCCAAAATCACCCTACGGGCGTTTGTCGTTAGCCCCGGTTTTCATTCGGCTAACCGTTG
>JBBRGW010000318.1:0-5286 GCA_038223525.1 Pirellulales bacterium | reverse complement strand
TTCATAGCCATACATGTTTGGCAAGATACCTCCATCCACGATTCCCGCAACGCCCTCGACTTCGGAAAGCACAGTGGAGTTGAGCATATGGCAACTGCTGGTCCCGAGTACCATGACCAAAGTTCCAGGCTCCGCGGCGCCCACCCCGGGAACCGCGGAGTGCGCATCGATGATCGCGGTGGACACCGGTGTTCCCGCTCGCAGTCCAAGTCGATCCGCCATGGCTTGAGTCAATCGACCTGCGCGCTGGCCAGGCGAACGCATGATGCCTGGCAAGCATTCGGCGGTCGCTCTCGCAAGCTCCGGATGAACGGTATTGAGGTAGTCGCTCGATGGATAACCCTCCGTCGCAGACCACATCGCTTTGTAACCCGCTTGACAAGTGGACCGCGTGAGGGTCTCGGCCGAACCCCCAACAAGTTGCCAAACGAACCAGTCGCCAGCTTCCAACCAGACCTCAGCGGCAGCAGAAACTTGCGGAGCCATTTCGATCGTTTCAAGCATCTTGGGAAAGAACCATTCCAAGCCGATCGTGCCACCGTACCTTCGCAAAAAAGATTCGTTGCGCTGTTTCGCAATTCGGTTGAGCCGTTCCGTTTGTTCGAGGGCGCCATGGTGCTTCCAAAGTTTGGGCCATGCCAACGGAACATGTTTGAACGATTCGAGCTCACACAAAGGTTTGCCATCCCGAGTCGTCGGAAGCATGGTGCAGCTAGTGAAATCGACACCGATACCGACGATGTCGTCGGGCGAGCATCCAGCGATAGCGATCGCTTCTCGTGTCGCCTTGGTCGCTGAATCGATCCAGTCGCTCGGAGATTGGAGTGCATACCTCGGCGGCAATGTTTCCGTTGACCCGGGGAGCCGTTCTGTGATTTGTCCATGCAAATAATCGTGGGCAGCAATAGAACGCTGCTTTCCGGACGCATCCACAAGGATCGCACGTACAGATTCCGTGCCGAAGTCGAGACCGAGCGAAATAGGAGAGGTCATTACTTGAATACAATTGGAGGGTGCGAAACGGCCAGTTCACAAGCCAGTAATATAGCCGAATGCAATCCCCAGTGCAGGCCATTCGGTAGGTCACTCTTGCCGAGAGCGACCCTGCGCATCGCCAACAAGATACACTGACTAACCGCCCTCAGTGAATCGAACCACGTTGCCAAAAAACACAAACACGCCATGAACGCAAACAAAAAATTCTCACTTGCACATCGACTCACCAGCATTGTGAACGCACTACGCGGCATCGTTTACTTGGTCAGGACACAGCACAACGCCTGGATTCATTTGGTCGCGATGCTCATCGTCTTCGGGATGGGAGCCGCGTTTCGTCTTTCGGGTTGGGAATGGTGTAGTCTCTTGCTGTGTTTTATGGCCGTTTGGTCGGCGGAAGCGTTGAATACGGCGTTGGAACTTTTATGCGATGTCGTTTCCCCTGAGTTCCATCCGATGGTAGGAAAAGCCAAAGATGTCGCAGCAGGTGCTGTACTCATCGCGGCGATCGGTTCAGCAGCCGTTGGCGCGATCCTGTTGATTCCTCGATTGATCATTATTGCAAAATGACGCGGGCCAATTCTTGGATCGTATGCATCGATCGGGAGCGTTGCCCAGGAGCGAAGTTTGCTTAGACTGTTTGGGCACGCTACGATAGTTGCTCAAGACGGCCAAACTCTGAAATGGAAACCGATAGAGACCTATGAAACGAAGACTCTTTCTTGAAACCACGTTCCTTGCATCGGTCTCAGCCTCCATTGGTGCGTCTGTTCACGCAGCGGAGAATCGCAAGCCTCGCATTTTACTGAGGTCTTCTTGGCAAACAGTGAACATTGGAGACATCGCGCACACGCCAGGGGTGCTCGCGATTTTGGAAATGCACTATCCAGAAGCTGAGGTGCGTTTGTGGCCGAGCCATATCGACAATGGTGTTGAGGAATTGCTACGAGCAAGATTTCCCAAATTGCAAATCGTTAAGGGAGCAGATGGCCTTGAAGCGGCTTTTGCTGAGTGTGATTTTCTTTTGCACGGCTGTGGCCCATCGCTTGTTGCTGAGAGAGACGTTGTTCGATGGAGCACGGAAACCGGCAAACCTTTTGGCATTTTTGGAATCACCTTCTCAAGAACTGATTCGACTTCAACAACGCCAGCGCCTGCAGAGCCTTTTGCGAAAACCATCGAGGTGCTCAGTGGAGCAAAGTTCGTATACTTTCGCGACTCCGTATCGTTGGATCTAGCTAAGTCCCATGGCTGCAAATGCCCCTTGATGGCATTCGGTCCAGACGGTGCATTCGCGACCGACCTGAGCAACGATTTCAAAGCCGAGTCATTTCTGAAAGCCAATGGTCTCGAAGAAGGGAAATACCTATGTTGTATCGCCCGCCTGCGGTATACACCGTACTGGACAATCCCGGAAAAAAAGACGGCAATAGATATCAAGAAGCAGGCTCGCAACGACGCAATGAAGGAGCAAGATTGCAAGCCGCTTCGAGATGCGATCATCGCAGTCGTACGGAACACTGACCTCAAGATATTGCTTTGCCCTGAAGACCAAACGCAAATGATGGTAAACAAGGAGATGCTCCTGGACAAATTGCCGGCAGACATTCGCGCCCGCTGTGTCTGGCGTTCGGACTATTGGCTGACGGCGGAGGCATTGAGTACTTATCGACGAAGCGCTGGACTCTTTGGTCATGAGATGCATTCGCCAATCATGTGTATAGGAAACGGTATTCCAGCGATCGTCTGCCGCTGGGCGGAGCAGACCAGCAAAGGGATGATGTGGCGAGATATTGGCTTAGCCGGTTGGCTTTTTGATTTCGACAAGGAAGAAGAAAGGAATGCAATGCCCGCTGCGGTACTGGCCATGGTGAAAGACGTGGAGCAAGCCAAAAAAAAGGCTGCAAAAGGTCGCAAGTTCGTAGAACAACGCCAACAAGAAATGGTTGCTGTGCTGCGAAAGAGTATCTAACCGACTCTCAGCTCAGCACCTTCTTGGAAGTAACGATTGACATGGATGGACAGGATAAAAAAACAATGTCGGTGCGAGCTGTTTCGGCTTTTGCTCGACCGTCTTATTTGCATGTTTCAGCTCAACACCATCGCGGCAATCGACGATTGGGCAACTGTCATGATTGTGAGATGCACTTTTCATCCGTGGTTTGGGCATCCCAATAGCGGTTCGTCCATAGCTCGCAAATCGGTGGTCGGTAGTCCATCCGGATAGGAGGCCCTGGTCAAGCTGATGGCTGCTTCTGCAATTTGTAGGTGCTGGCTTTTGGTCGACTGATAAAATGTATTCGCGGATTTGGGTAGTTTGGGGCTCCCGTGAAGAGGTTTATCAGAGATACATAGCAGCGATGCGGATGGGATTCGGTATCGAAAACCGTTTGCAGCAACCGTCGCCGACTCCATATCCACACCGATACTTCGACTGGCTTTGAGGTCCTGCATTTTTCGGCTAATTGCCAGTTCCCAGTTGCGATCGGCGGTCGTGTAGACAACCCCCATGCGGTAAGGAAGACCGCGTTCTTCCAACACCCTGGCCAAATTACGATTCAGCAAAAAGCTCGGTGTAACGGGCACCGAACGGGGCAGAGCATCGTCGAGTACCAGATCGTCCCGCATGTAGCTGGTTGCGAGCACAAAGTCACCGATTTCTTGGTGATTGCGAATCCCTGCGCAATGCCCCACCATCAACATCGCATCTGGCCGTAGGACAGCCATGTGATCGGTAAAGTTTTTTGCATTGGAAGGTCCGACGCCAATATTCACGATCGTTAAGCCATTGTTGTCAGCTTCCGGTGAGTGCAAAGTAGGCATCTGAACGTCGAAACGCGACGAGCCGATGGATTGCGGATGCAATTCGCGAAATGCTTCCATATGCATCTGGTAGTTGGTCAACAGTACGTAACGTTGAAAGTCTTCTGCTCGCGTGCCAGTGTAGTGTTCGAGACGCTCGAGCGACAATTCGACTCGCTCGGGTCCGAACAGGAAAACCTTTTTTAGCGTCTGATCAAAATTGGACTCGTCGATCGCAGTCAATAGTGAGGGTGAGTGGAGGTCCATTCGCATTTGGGATGGAGTGATCTCAATCTCAGCTCCACGTTGAGCCAACTTTAATAGCTCGCGTCGCAGGTACCATCGATAGGCGGTTGGGCGAGCGATCTTTCCTGAGATGGTCGGATTGTGCTTGGACCAGTGTCGCACGACTGTGACCTTGGAGTATCGGCCTTCGGCGTAGTGCTCCTCCATCTTGCGACAAGCCTCATCAATTGCAAGTGGAAGTCCATCGGGCATGTTTGGCGAAATTCGAAAGACTTCAGACATTCAAGTTCTCGTGATGGTATTTAGTGTGGCACTGTGGTCTCCGCCGTGATTTCTGGGTGAGAACGATCGAGCCACGGTCAGTGAACGGCTCGAAGAATTCTATCAAGCCAAAGGTAGGCCGCTTCTCGTTCTGATTTTGGAAAATCGTGTGGGGCGTCCGGCGTCGAGAGTTTCAGGCGATTCGTAGAGTCTTCGGGAGAATTGGAATCGACGAACAGTTTATAAACACTCTCCGCTTTTTCAAAGGCTTTGCGGACCCCGCCGACATTGAAGTTGCTGTCGTGAATCGGTGAATTGGAATACAAGCCGCGCGGAGCGAGAGCAGCAATGACTTCGTAAAAGTCGAAAGGGACTTTGTTGGGATCGTTCTCGTACAACGTGCGAATGCGTGGCATGTACCGTTCGCTCGTCCAGCCTGCGAGTTTGCCGTTGTAATAATCGTGGAACGGGGTGAAGCCGCAGCTTGTGACAACCGCCTTGATCCGTTCGTCGAAAACGGCTGTAAAGAGACTGTTGTGACCTCCGAGTGAATGACCAATGACGCCTATTCGGTTGGAGTCTACTTCGGGTAGGGAAGAAAGAAGGTCGATGCCTCGAATATTGTTCCAAATTGCTTTCATCGAACCGCTGGCGTAGTGCGATCCTTGACTTTGGAAATCATAAAGGTATTCACCAAAGGACGGATAATCAGGGACGAGGCAGACGTAGCCCCTCTCCGCCAATTCATGAGCGTAGTGCAGCGATTCGAGCCCGCCCAGACCCGCAGGTTCATCCTTGCCGATCTTGGTAGTTTGATGCAAACAGAGCATGGCCGCCGTTTTTTTGAGGCTCGCGGCGTCGTTAGGAATCAACAACCATGCAGGCACACGGTCGTTTGGCTCTGGGGAAAAGTAGATTTTTTTTCGACAATACTTTGTAAATGATTCCTAGGAAACCGACGTCACCTAGAGCGAAACACGG
>JBBRGW010000317.1:0-5295 GCA_038223525.1 Pirellulales bacterium | reverse complement strand
ACGCTTGCGGAGCGTCGTCCCGTGAGTCGGATAGATACCATGGCGGGAATGCTCGCCAACGCGGATATTATCCTCACCGCGAGGACGAAAGAGGGTTTGTTGGTCGGTATTTCAAGAGCGATTACCGATTATCATTTTTCTACGTACCTATCTGACCTTGCGGTCGATCAAGCGTTTCAAGGTCAAGGAATAGGTCGAGCGCTGATCGATCGAACCCATGATGCTGCAGGGCGAGGAACCATGCTGCTGCTGCTTTCCGCTCCCGCCGCAGAGTCATACTATCCTCATATTGGAATGGCACCGCATAAAAGCGCTTGGTACCGCCCTAGGCCAGATGCTTAGCCGATTGAAGCCATGGGCGGGGGCCGCTCACAACTCTAAAATCAAAAAGAGTGAAAATTGAGGGATGTTGGGACGCTGGGAGGGAACAGTTGAAGACAACTGTTCTACGCAGGTTATTGCGTGGTGACGGTCAATCCACTAGAAATACGATCTCTATCGAAAAGCTAGATTCGCCACGTTTTTTGGTGCCGATTCCCGGTTCGGCTCTGAATCTGCCTTTTTGGTTCCTCTGCCAGTGACCCTGTTTTTGCTCTGGACCAGTCGTTGACTATGCTGGTACCAAACTTTGATCGTCAATTTCCAATTGAATGGAGTGAATAGTGCACCAAGGTAGCTCGCAAGTCTCGAAAATTGATCCGGATACTTTGCCAACCCTCTTTGGTCATCCGACAGGTCTCTATACCCTGTTTTTTGCGGAGATGTGGGAACGCTTTTCTTACTATGGCATGCGAGCTCTGTTGCTGCTGTACATGATCAAAGGGTTTTTGGGGTTTAATGACAGGGATGCGAATTCCGTTTATGGAGCTTATACCGCACTGATCTACATGACTCCGTTGTTCGGTGGCCTGATTGCAGATCGCATGTTAGGCAAGCGAACGGCGGTGGTGATTGGCGGGTTGCTCATGGCCGCTGGCCATTTGCTCATGATGATCCAAACGGAGTTGGGGTTCTTTTGTGCGCTCGGTTTCTTGATAGCCGGTAACGGTATGTTCAAGCCCAACATTTCGTCGATGGTGGGTGAACTCTACGCTGGCGAGAGCAAGAAGCGAGACAGCGGCTTTACCATCTTCTACATCGGTGTAAACCTTGGCGGCGGAATCTCTCCGCTGCTTTGCGGATTCATAGGCGAAACATATGGATGGGAAAAAGGCTTCGGACTAGCAACCATCGGAATGCTCATCGGACTTGCAGTGTTTGTTGCACCTAACTTGGTTACGCAAGTGCTGATCGCGATGGCAGCGGCGAGCAGTGTGGTGGCCATGATGATCTTTAACGCGGGCGATGCCTTTTCTCTCATCTCGACTTACTTCGTCGTACTCTCGTTGATCATCGCGGCTATCGTCGCGATCACGGCCTTGACGCGCGGTGGGCTTCCGAAGGAGATAGGTAATTCACCCTATCCCGAGCTATGGGGTCAGAACGTCGTCAAGGTTGTTGTTGGAATTGCGATTGCGATCCCCGTGTTTGTAGTGCTCGTATCTGGTTTTAAGGTGGTTCCAGGGTTCACCGAACAACTTACTTTGATCCCCGAGTCATTCATCAAACCGATGCAGGATAGTCCCAGCAAATTGATCAAGGGATTAGGCACCTTCGTCGAAGAGGCGAGCCGGCCCGCTGGACTCGTTTTGGCTTTGTCCGGGCTCATTGCAACGATCTATCTGATCCGCGAAGCGCTGCGAATGAGCAAGATAGCGAGGGAGAGGATGTTTGTCGTCTTTATCCTGACCTTCTTCTCGATTTGGTTTTGGGCTTTTTTTGAACAGCAAGGGAGCTCGGTCAACAATTTTGCGGACCGCAACATAGACCGGGTCAGTGAGACAAGATTCGTAACGGAAGCGGACGTCGATAAAACCGTGGAGCTTCGCTTGACCTCAGACAGCGAACTGAAAGGAATAGAGTACTTCAGCCAAGAATTCCTCGGTCATGAAAATGGCATGTCCATAAACCCACAGATCGAAAAAGCGATTCGCCAGGTCGAGCTAGCCAAAGAAGAGAGAAAACGTATGTCCAACGAAAAACTCTCGGCAACGATTGTTGATCTTCAGAAGGAACCTCGAATGACGATGACCGCGATGACTTACCTGCGCGAGTTTGCCAAACAAGAGCGAGCGACACTCGAAGACAAAAAAATCGTATGGAAGTTTACCAAAGAGAATGTCGGTAAGATCGGATTGGGCGGAGCCGAAATTCCGGCTTCGGTTTTCCAAGCGGTCAATAGCATGTTCATCATCCTGCTCGGGCTCGTCATGACCGGCTTGTGGAGCTTTCTAGGCGCCTATGGCTTGGAGCCCACAGCTCCTTACAAATTCGCGTTGAGTTTGCTCCAAGTTGGATTGGCTTTCGCGATGCTCTACTTTGGAGCGCAGACGGCTGACTCCGATGGAATGGTTGCATCCTACTGGCTGCTTCTGTTGTTCTTTTTCCTAACGACAGGCGAGCTTTGCCTTTCTCCCATCGGGCTTTCAATGGTGACCAAGCTGACGCCGGCACGACTTGTCAGCACGGTCATGGGATCCTGGTTCTTGGCGACTGCATTTGCCCAGTTCCTGGCTGGCATCATCGCGCAGTTCGCCAACGTCAACGAAGGGGGCGGAACGATCGTTCCTATCCCCTCTGCGACCGTACACATTTATGGTGATGTCTATAAACTGTTGGCCATCCTGGCATGCGGCTCGGGCGTTGTGTGTTTAGCCATGGCTCCATTGCTCATGAAGTGGATGCATATCGGCAAGATCGATCCGGACGCTTAATCATGTTGTTCGATTCTCACGAAATTCTCGCGTTAGCCAAGCAGGGGGACGAAGTCGCCAAGGGGGAACTTTTGAATCGGTTTCGCCCCTACCTCAACGTCATCGCACAACGGCATCTTGACGAACGATTGCAAAGTCGGTTGGATTTCGCTGACGTCGTTCAGATCACATTCTTGGAAGCGACTCGCGATTTCGATCAGTTCCGCGGTGATACGGTTGAGTCGTTGCTCGCTTGGTTGCGAAACATTTTGCGCAACAACGTGTCCACCGCACACCAATATCACTTGACCGCGCAAAAGCGATCGGCGCGAAAAGAAGTGAAGCTGCGAATCAGCTCCGAATCGGGCGGTAGTTCGCTGGGTATGCAGGACATCGTTCCTTCCGAGTCCTCATCACCAAGTCAACGCATGATGCGCGATGAAGCGTCCGTGATGCTCGCGACGTGCTTGGAACAAATACCCGAGACGCAGCGAGAAGCGATACGAATGCGATATCTAGAAGGAATGTCGTTGAAAGAGATGTCCGATCGAATCGACACATCCGAAATGGCGGTCGCCGGTTTACTAAAACGTGGACTGCGTGCTTTGCGAGAAGAGATGGCAACGCGTCAGAACGGGCTGAGCACTTAGCCCAATGGAGTATGCCAGCTCGACGCTGGCAGGTACTGTGAGGTAGAGGTTCACGATTTTCTATCAGAAGCAATGCTGCTCAACATCATGTTGATCAAGCGGCTCCATTGGCGGATGGATGGGATTTCTTCCAATGCTGGTGTGCAGCTCGGATCTCCTTTAAATGCATCCAATGGCCATGCGTTTTTGAGGTGCTTGAAACCATTGTTTCGGGTGAGATTTCTCCTTTTTCGATTTTGTGTAAAAACTCAGACTCCGCAATCGGACCAACGGTTTTTGACTTGCCAAAAAAACCCTTCTTCATAAAAAACCAATCAGCAGACATCTCTCATTCTCCTTATCAACTTACAACAAAAAAAATTGCGATTGGGAGCGGAGCGAGAAACTTGCGCGAAAAGTTTCGTAACCGTTCACGGTTTTTCGCTCTATGCTGTCGAAACCAAGAAACTCGAACGTAGTGGACGAGGCCACGAGTCCTGAATCGCCAGGCCTCGTGGCCTCGTACACTACGCTTTAGAACATAAGTGCTACAAATGCGTGAACGAATACAAAGTACCTGAATTTTAGCGAAAGTGTCGTCAGAAAATCTACCTTGAAAGGTAGCTTTCGACAGAATTTGAGAGTTTGTGTTGCGGGTGCGATGGCGTCCACTTGTGGGCAACATCGCGACCATTGAGCCTGAGTTGGGTCGCACCTGCGGGGCCTGCCGGGTGCGAACGGAGTGTTTTAAGTTGCTATGGGTTTTGGTCGGAAGCTAGCAGCGTAGGCAACGAGAGGGTTGCACATTAACGGATGGGGTGAGTTAGATCGCTGCTCAGAGCGGGCCATTCGGCTGCTGCACCCTCACAACACCGAAGCCAGGCGTCGCGGCGTTCCGTCAACTCCTCAACAATCGATTGCGCCCGCTGTGAAACTTCGTTCTGCTGCCACCGGTCGTCTGGTGTTGCGAACAGTTCAACTCGCTCGATGTCCAATTCTTTGGTCGAACTACTTCGCGACCATCGGCAGCTCCAAGCAGGGACAGCGACATGCATTTGTCCCTCAGCACACGCATAGGCGAAATTATTTTTAGGAGGCCAATGTTCGGCCGGCAGTGCGTCTATTTCTGAGACCATATCGGTCGTCATGACATCCACGTCCAGCTCGGCACCATCCTCATCCATCCAACCAACCAGCGTTTTCAGGATCGAGTTGGGCTGAACCATGAACGGGACCCGTACCCCTACATTCAATCCATCGCCGGGTCGAACGACCAGTGGCAGATGCAGCGACTCGGCGTAAAGCGTTTTGCCGCCATGACCAACCCAGCCATGCTCGCCAATCGGGTAGCCTTGGACTCCAGCCAGTATTTGCAAGCAGTCGCTGGCGACGCCGAGTTGCTCTAAAAACTCCTCCACCATCGACCACGCGTCATCCAAAACCATCGACTGCGCACCCATTGAACAAGCGAGCCCAAAGACTTCATCGGGATCCGTCTGCTCAGTTAGTCTCAACTCTGCTGGGCGTGTTTCAAATGGCGGTTCTGGGTCCCCTTCGTCGCACATGACACATCTATATTCATAGGGCGCATCCCATTTGCCGTTCAGACCGCGGGAGTGTATCCAAAGAATTGGAAACTCATCCATCTGGGTCGCCCATTGCCCCAAAGCGGTTTCGAACAGCCGAGCGATCTCGGTTTGCTCCTGCTCTTGGCTAATTGCCGGTGCACTGATTTCTTCGGCGTCGCTTGGCTCTTCAACGTCGCACAGGTCGTAAATATCGCCGGTCTCCTCAGGATCGCCCAACTCTTCTGGATCGCTTGTCTCTTCATCGCTTGCCGATCCCTCGACCAAAAGAACGCTTCCAAAGTCGCC